>RGAX01000025.1 GCA_009919985.1 Opitutaceae bacterium | reverse complement strand
TTGTTCTTCGCCCAGTTGATGAAATCGGCGACGATCAAAAAGTAACCCGGAAAGCCCATCTGGATGATGGTCTTGATTTCGAACTCGAGCCGTGCCTCGTATTCGGCAAGGTGCGTTGCCCGCTCGGTCGCGTCCGGAAAAAGCTGGAGGAGCCGTGTTTGCAACCCCTCGTTGGCGCGTTCACGCAGGAAATCGTCGAGCGTTTTGCCCTCGGGCACCGGAAACAACGGCAGCCGGCTCTTGCCGAGTTCGATCGACAGATTGCAGCGCAGCGCGATCTCATAGGTGTTCGCCAGCGCCTGCGGAATGTCGGCGAACAGCTCGACCATCTCGGCCTGCGTCTTGAAATACTGATCCGGACTGAAGGTGCGCGGCCGCCGCTGGTCGGCGAGCATCTGTCCCTCGGCGATGCAGACGCGCGCCTCGTGCGCGGTGAATTCATCCGTGCAATTCACAAAACCGGTGACCTTCACGATGCGTTTCACGCGCGCGAGATCGCCGACCTCGGCTTGCAACACCGCGATGAGTTGCAGCGCACACGTGCGCGCGACGTCGGCGCCCTGTGCTTCGCTCAGTTCGCGGCCGACTTTACCGGCGAGAAATTTTCCGTCGGGGCCGCGCGCGATTTGTCCGGCGAGAAACACCAGATTTCCGCTGCGCACCGCGGGTACGTAGTTGGCGATTGCCGCTGGTACGCTCGGGAGCTTGAGCCCCAGCGCCGCAAGTTTCTGCTCGGGCGTAGTAGCATCAGCTGCGTTCAGAACGACGAACGAGCAAAGCGTGATCAACCCAAGGCGCAGGAATGTTTTCATAAAAATTATCTGCTCACGTCGGACGAATTCTCCGCTCATCGCAACCTCGGAACCTAGTTTTCTGCGCCATCCATTTCCTTTTTTTCATGAATACGAAAATCTCAGCTTTCATTCTCTTCGGTCTTTTGGCGCTGAGGACTCTCGCGGCCGCTGCGCCTGCCTACGATTTTTTTGTCTGCGCTAATATCAATCGCAACTACGTCATCGGCTCCAAAATCGTCACAACTAACGGTATTTTTCAACGTGACGCCGCGGGCGAGTGGCAGCACCTCGGTTACAATGACACGGGCATCAGCGCCCTCGCGTTCGATCCACGCGATCGCAACGTCATTTACACCACGGGCCTCAACGGGCTCTGGCGCAGCCTCGACGGCGGTAAACTCTGGCGCATGTGCAACGACTGGACCATCACTGAGGCACGCGATGTCGCTGTTGATCCGCACGCCCCTGATCACGTTTACTTGGCGCTACCCGATGGCGTCGCATTTTCCTCTGACCGAGCGCAAACACTCGTGCGTCGCGAAAACGGTCTGCCCGCCCGCGGCAAATATACGCAAGTGCTCCAGATTGATCGCGCGCGGGCCGGTCGCGTTTTAGCTGGTTGTGAACTCGGCGTCTATCTCACCGAAGACGCCGCGCTCCATTGGCGCCAAGTTTTACCGACGAAGGAAATGGTCCTCGATATCCAACAATCTCCGCATGATCCGCTCGTCTGGCTGGCCGTGACGCAGAGCGCCGGTGCTTGGCGCTCGGTCGACGGCGGTCAGTCGTGGAAACAGCTCGCCGCGGTGCCGACCACGCATCCGCTTTATAACATCACGTTCGATGTCACGAACGCGCAGCGCCTCGCGATCGGCAGCTGGGGTCTCGGTGCGTTGACGAGCGAAGATGGCGGTCAGACTTGGATTGATCGCAACGCCGGTTTGCCCGCACCGCATCGCGTGTGGCGCGTCGGTGTCGATCCGACCGGGCAACTTTACGCGAGTGTCGTCGCCGAGACACTTTTCGTTTCCTCGGACTTCGGGCGCACGTGGAAACCCGATTCGCTGGCCGGATCGGTGGTGAACAAATTCCTCATCCAGCCCAAGAGCGCTCATTAATCCTTCGAACTATTCTCGCTATGAAACGCGCTTTTACCTCTGTTCTAATTTTTTCTTTTTCGGCCCTCTTCGTCGCGGCGCAACCAGCCTTTGAAGGTCCTCCGCCCTCGACCGCGCCGGTGCTGGATCCGGCGAAGCGTCGCGCTGAATACCTCGCGCGCGTCAACGAAGTCATTAACTGGGCCGCCGATGGCGGCCAGGCTAAGACCGACGATCCTGCCAAACTCGATTTAGCCATGATCGCGGCGAAGATTGTACTGCGGGAGGATTTACTCGGCTGTTCGCAGCGCGTGATCAATCTGATGAGCGACCCTGGCACGGGTCCTTTCTGGATGTTCCCCACAGTCTGTATCGCGTATTTGGGCCGCGATCATCTCTCCTCGGAGGCTCTCGCCTCGATCCGTACGGCGTGGCGTACGACGCGGCAACTGCGCGGCGACACCGAGAACCACTGGGCAATGTATTATATTTCACTTTATCTGATGGCCGAACTCTACCCCAACGAACCGGCGGAGTCGTGGTATTCCGGTAAATCCTCCTCCGAGAATCTCGCCGAGGCGCGCTCGTACCTGATTCACTGGATGGATCTCGCTACGACCGTCGGCCAAGGCGAATTCAACCCCACGCATTACATCGGTGAATATGTAATTCCGCTGCAGTTCCTCGCCAATTGGGCGAAAGATCCGGTGATGAAAAAACGCGGCGCCATGATGCTCGACTGGCTCTTCGCTGAGCTCGCCGCCAATACCCTCAACGGCGTCCTGCGCGGCCCCAACGCTCGCACCGATGAAGGCTCCGCCATCGAACGCTGGCAGGCGATGGCCTCCTATTTCAGCTGGCTGCTATTCGGTAACACGCCGCCGACGGCTGGCTACGGCGGCTGGGGGCTTTATTTCGCCCCGCTCGCGGCCAACTACGAAGTCCCCGAAGTCATTTACCGCATCGCGACCGATCGCGCCGGCGACTACCTGCAACGCGACCGCGCGCGCGTTCGCCGTTTCTGGCGTTACAGCGACGAACTTTCTCCGCCCGTCTACAAGACCAACTACCTGCGTCGTGATTACGCCGTCGGCTCGACGCGGGGAGGCCTCATGGATGTCATTCAAGCTCACGTTTGGGACGTGACGTGGGCGGAGGCGGATCCGCGCGGGAAACATAACACGATGTTCTCGCTGCATCCGTTTTCATCCATGTGGGCGATGGAATCCATGTTTGTGACGTATCCCGAGCCGATGATCAAAGCCGTCACTTTCGAGGGCAAACCCTCCTACGATTCGCCCGATAAAATCATGGGCAGCTCGCCCTACGAACGCGTCTGCCAAGACCTCGATACCGTCATCGCCCTCTACGATATTCCCGCCGATACGCGCTTCCCGCATATCAACGGTTTCTTCTCAAAGGATCTCGTCAACATCAGCGAAGATCCGTCCGGCTGGATCTTCGCCCAAGGCGGAAAAACTTATTTAGCCTATCGCCCGCTCGCACCTTATCATTGGGAAAAATATCTACATCATTCCAGCGGTTGGGCCAAGGTTCGCCGCGACCTCGGCGGACGTTTGCTCGTTAGCCCGCACCTCAAAAACGGCACCATCGTGCAGGCCGCGAGCGCCAGCGAATTCAAGGATTTCGCCGCCTTCAAGGCCGCGATCAACGCACTCTCGCTCACTTTTCGCCTCGAGCCCACACCGTCGGTTCTATTCACCAGCTTACGCGGTAAGAAACTCGCCTTCACTTTTGACCAAGTCCCGACGGTCGACGGTCGTGCGATCGATTACGCCAAGTGGAAATTATTCGAAGGCCCATATCTTAATTCCGAACTCAACAGCCGGAAACTCTCCATCACTCACGGCAAACTCGAGCGTGTGCTCGACTTCAATACCCTCATCGTGACCGATCGCATCAAATAAACCGCGCCTGTCTCGCGTTTAAACTCCATCATGAATTACTTCCGCGTCCTCGCTGTTGTTATTGCCGCTGTCTCGGTGCTCTGCGCTCAACCCGCGCCGCTTCCTGCCGTAACCGAACTCCTCGCGGACCGCTCGGGCTACGAATTACTCGGCCGACTCTGCGACGATTTCGGTGGTCGACTCACCGGTAGCCCCGCCAGCCGCGCGGCGATGGAGGCACTCGTCAACGAGCTCCGCGCGCTCGGCTTAAAGCCGGAGCGGCAGAATTTCACTATGCCTGGTTGGGTGCGCGGTGACGACGAAGTCACGCTGCTCGCGCCCTTGCCCGCGCCCCGCCGCCTACGTGTTGCCGCGCTCTCTTACACGCAAGCTCACGCGCCGTTCGAGGCCGACGTGGTTGATATCGGCCAGGGTCGAGACGAAGATTTCGCTAAGATTGAAGTGCGGGGGAAAGTCGGTCTACTCGCCGCCAATACCACCGTCCCCCGCGGTCTTTACGAAAAAGCCGCCGTGGAGCGCGGCATGCTTGGTGTGCTTTTTATAAATCGCGAAGCCGGCGGCCAACTTCTCGCTCGCACCGGCGCCTTCAGTGGCGAACCCGTTAAGATCCCCGTCTACAGTATCGCGCAAGAAGAAGGCCGCTGGATGGGCCGACTCCTCGCTCGCGGCCAAAACGTCCGCGTTCGTCTGCATACGCGCTCTCATTGTGCGAGCATCGAAACCACCAACTTGATCGTGCGTTTTCCAGGTCGCATCACGGAAAAAATCGTAATCGGTGCTCACTTTGATTCTTGGGATCTCGGTCAAGGCGCGATGGATAACGGTATCGGACTAGCCCAACTCTTCACTATAGCCAAATACCTCGCGGCCCATCCCGCCGATCGCCTGCGCCCCATTGAACTTATCTGGTACAATGGCGAAGAACAAGGCCTCTGGGGTTCGCGTCATGCGTCCTCCGTCGCCCGCACCGAGCCAATCGCTGCAATGGTGAATCTCGACATGGTCGGTTATCCGTTGTCGGTGAATGCCTGTGGCGCCGCTGCGCTGGTGCCCCTGCTGACGCGTTTCGCCGCCACGATGCCGGTCGAGCGCCTTCGCGAGGGCGTCAAAAACGTCGCATGGCTAGCCAGCGATCACACGCCTTACCAACTCGACGGCGTCAACGTCATTACCTTTGGTGCCTTCATCGATCGCGAGGTTAACCGCTACTACCACGATGTCGCCGACACCTTCGACAAGAGCGACCCGAAGCTTCTCGCTGAGTCCTCCGCTACTATCGGCGCGCTCACGCTTTTTCTCGCCGATGAACCCGCGCTCAGCGCTACCCGTTCTTCACCTGTGGAAGTCGCCGAGCTCGTTAAAATTCACGGACTCGCCCCGCGTTTGACCGCCATGGGCCTCTGGCCCTTGCCAGCACCTTCGGTTCATCGCTAACGTTTTTTACCCCTCATTTGTTTATTTATGCTTTCTACTCTTCTCGGTCTCCATCCACTCGATGCAGCGATCGTACTGATTTACATCGGTGTTGTTTTGGCCATCGGTAAAATTTTTTCCCATGGCGTGAAAGGCCAAGGGGACTTTTTCCTCGGCGGCCGTTCGCTGGGCAAGTGGCTCCAATTTTTCCTGAGCTTTGGTAATATGACCGACCCAAGTTTGGCGACGACGACCGCCAGCTCAGTTTACCGACAAGGCGCAGGCGGCGGTTGGCTCTCGCTCATCACGTTGTTCCTCACGCCGTATTTTTGGTTCAGCAACGTCTGGTTTCGTCGCGTTCGGCTTACCACGATGGCTGATTTGTTTGAAGATCGTTTTGGTCGGAAATTTCTCGCGACGTTTTACGCCATCACGACGGTCATGATGTCGATTGTCGGTATCGCTGGTGGTAACGTTGTCGCACTGAAAACGCTACAACCATTGATGGTCAAAGAAGTCGCCATGTATTCGCCCGCCGAGCGGCAATCGGTCGCCGAATACCACGAATTTGTATCTCTGCGCGAGCAACGTCAAATTGCACCGCTCGCGGCCACCGCGGCGACACGCTATGAATTACTCAAGGATTCTTACAGCCGCGGAGAACTTCAGCCCTTCGTTACCTACCTGAGGCCAATTTTATTTTATCTCATTTCCTCGGTCCTCGTCGCGGTGTTCGTGATGCTCGGTGGACTCAAAGCTTCGGCTGTGGTTGATGCGGTACAGGCGGTACTCGTCATCGTGATCTCGGTTATTTTGATCCCATTTGGACTCATTAAACTCGGGGGATTCACGGCCCTGCACGAGAAAGTGCCTGCCGTGATGTTTAACCTTTTTGGTGGCGGAGGCCTCAGCGAATACACCTGGTATTCCATTGGTGCGTTGCTGCTCATCCAGGTCGTCGGCATCGTGGGTTCTCAGGCTAACATGACCATCGCCGGTTCCGCTAAAAACGAGATGGCGGCCCGCTTGGGCGCCGTCACCGGTGGTTTCAGCAAGCGCTTCGTCACGATTGCGTGGTGCTACTGCGGGTTGATCGCGGTTGCGATTTTTGGGCCCAACCTTGCGGATCCCGATCAAGCCTGGGGATTACTCACGCGGGCGCTGCTGCCGGTCGGCCTCGTCGGCCTGATGATTACCGGTATTCTCGGCGGCAAACTCGCGTGGCTTGGCGCGCAGTCGGTCGTTGTCTCAGGGCTCGTGGTCAAAAATCTATACGAACCGTTGTTCCCTGGAAAATCAGCGCGTCACTATATGGTGATCGCGCGACTCAGCGTACCGTTTGTTTTAGGGTGCGGCGTCGCGGTGGGCCTTTATCTCAATAGCGTCGTAGTGCTCTTGAAATTTGCCATCGTGCTACTCGTGGTTTGGGGCGTTCCCATCACTATGATTTTTCTCTGGCGCCGGGTGACCGAAATCGCCGTGCGCGTGCAGGTGGTTGCGACCTTAGTTTTGGTGGCCCTCGTGCCATGGACGGTTCCGGCAATAGCGCCGCTCGCGCAATCGGCGGCGCTCACCCGCATGACGCATGAACGCGTGGTCACGGTTTCCGCCCGAGCCAACGCCGCAGATGTGGCGGCCGGTCTCGCTAAATCAGTGGGCGATGCGATTCAACGCACGCAGCGCACCGAATCGGTTTCGGTGTTCTTCGAAGAAGGTGTCACGCGGGTGAACCCGAAAGATTTAAACTCACCCAAGACCGGAAAAGGCCTGTTTCGCACCGAGGTTTATCTCGTGTCGCTGTTGGGCGTCGATGTGGGGGCATTTAACTCCGCTCAGCTCATGACGACGCGCTACGTCGTCGATGCGTTGTTGCCGATTTTGATTATCCTCGTCGTCAGTCTGCTTACGCGGCCGACCGACTCCGTTCGTGTCGATCGTTTTTATGTGCGCCTGAAAACGCCCGTCGCGGCCACGCTCGAGCAAGACGCCCTCGATGTGCAAGCTGGCTACGCGGACCCAAAACGGTTCGATCATCATAAACTATTTCCACGCTCCAACTGGGAATTCACCCGTTGGGACCGCACCGACGCGTTGGGCTTTATCAGCTGTTGTGCGCTCGTAGGCTTTATCCTGATCTTCTTCAAAGCGGTTCTACTCATCGGCAGTTAACTGCCAAATTTTCTGAAAATCCCTCTCCCATGATCCCCAATCGCCGCACTTTTTTGAAAACCTGCGCCGCCGCTGCTGGCGCCGCCGCACTATTCCCCCGCCGAGCGATCGCTGCACCGGGTGATCGCCCACCGTATCCCGCCGCGCCGAATCTTCATGCCTCGCCCCGCGTTTCTGCACTCGTAAGCGGAGGCACGATTACCAAAGACGGTAAACTTCTCCCCGCCGTCAGCGCCGCGCACCGGCTGCATTACGGGGCGCGAAAGAACGTGCTGCTCATACTGCACGCCTCGATTCCAGCTGAGCGCGATAACGCCGAAAAAAAACTCCAACCTCTGCTCGCCGAGGACGGCTACGTCTCGGAGTCTCTGCATCATTATTCCGGTAAGGCCGCGTTGAAAAAAATCGAAGAAGCCGATGCGTTCATGGTCGGCGGCGGTGACACATTTTTACTCCTGCGTGAGCTCTACGAAACCGGCCAACTTGCGCTCTTGCGCGAACGCGTCCTTGCCGGCGCCGTGTTCAACGGCTCCAGCGCGGGCTGCAACATCGCCGGTCTCAACATCGGCTGCACGAACGATTTTCCTGTCGTCGATGTTCCCACGCGCGCGGCGCTCGGGTTTTTCCCCTGCATCTTCAATCCGCATCACCCTAAAGTCGGCGAGCCAGAGTATGCGGCGCGCACTTCGAAGATTCGTGGTTATCGCCGGATCAATCCCCAGGAAATGGTGCTCGGGATTGGCAACGGTGCCGTCGCCCGCATCCACGCCGGTCAAGTCACCGTCGAAGCCGGCCCGATTTTTCTCTATTTCGGAGAAACCATGCGTGAACTGCCTATCGGCGTCATTCCTGAGCTCACCAAGCTCGTGAGCTGAGGTTTTCCCTTATTTCGCTGTTCTCTGCCTCGCGACGGCGGTGTCGCGTGGCGGACTGATGTTCGCTAAGACTTGTAACAGGAAATTCGCGTCCTCTCCTCGCGTTTGGGGACTTCTTGGTTTCCTTTGGTGCGAGATGGTTGCTGCTCAATCTCCAGTCCTTTCGGTCGCTGCCTTGGTTAAAAATTACGGAGCGCGTCGCGTACTCGACGATGTTTCGTTCATGGTCGGTGCGGGTGAACGCGTCGCGCTCACCGGACCCTCCGGCAGCGGCAAGACCACTTTGCTCAATTGTCTCGGTGGCGTGGACCGGCCCGACGCCGGGGCCATTACGATTCGTGGCTCGCCCGTGCACGCCCTTGACTCCATGTCGCTGGCGCGGCTGAGGCGCGTAGAAATTGGCACTATTTTTCAGTTTTTCCATCTACTACCCACGCTCACCGCCGCCGAAAATATCGAGATTCCTCTGCAACTCATCGCGGTGCCGGCGGTTGAACGTGCCGCGCGTGTCGCTGTTGCTCTCGATCGCGTAGGTCTTTCGTCGCGGGCTGCGGCCTTGCCGGGTCAACTCTCGGGTGGCGAACAGCAACGCGTCGCGATTGCCCGCGCGCTGATCCATCGGCCCCGTCTCGTGCTAGCCGATGAACCCACAGGCAACCTCGATTCCTCTAATGGCGCCAATATCCTCGTACTCCTCCGCGAACTAAGTGATGAGACGGGCACCGCGCTTGTGTTAGTTACGCACAGCGAAGAAGCCGCGGCCATTTGTCATCGCCGCATTAATCTGCGCGATGGTCGCATTGTCATGCAGGGATGAATGGCTCGGTGATTAGTCTCTTGTTGCAGCGGTTCTCCCTGCGTCACGCCCGGCTCGCACCGCGCGCCTGTTTGCTGCTCATCGGTATCCTCGCGCTCGGGGTAGCGGTTTTTGTCGCGATTCGCTTGGCCAATCGTGCGGCGGTTTCCAGTTTCACGCATTTTACCGATACGCTTACGGGCCAGAGTGATCTCATCGTGCAAGCCCCAGCGGGTACCTTGCCGGAAAGCGTGCTCGGGGAATTGCGCGCGGTGCTCGGCACTCGACCCGTGCACATCGTGCCTGTCCTTGAAGCGACCGCCGCTCAGGCGCAGGCCCCGGGTGAGGCCGCCGGTTTTGGCCGGACGACTTACACGTTGCTGGGGGTCGATCTACTCGCGCTCGCCAACCTCGCGAGTCAGAGCAACCTCGAGCGCGGATATTTTGACCAACGTCATGGCGCTGGTGGCCGAGGCGCGCGCGGAGATGAGTCGGGAGGAGGAAATTTTTGGCAGGCTTACGCGGCCGGGTCGCAAGTGTGGGTTAGTTCGGCCTACTCGCCTAAGCTACCGGATTCACTAGATCTGGTGATTGACGAGCGCGTGCGGACGCTGCGTATCGCAGGGGTGATTCCCACGGCGAAAGACGCGCCGCGCGCACCGGCGACGTTGCTCGTGCTCGACCTGCCTCATCTGCAGCAGCTCACGGGGAAGCTAGGCCGCGTCGATCGCGTTGAATTTCTCGTCGAGCCCGGGCCTCGAGCGCCGGAGCGGCGGGCGGAACTTCAGTTGTTGCTCGAAAGACATAGCCACGACCGCTGGCTCGTCACGTCTCCCAGCGAGCGGCGCGAATCGGCCGAGACGATGACTCGCGCTTTTCGACTCAATCTCACGATACTTTCCCTCATCGCGCTGCTCGTGGGTTTGTATCTGATATTTCAGGCCCTAGAAGGCGCGGTTGTACGGCGGCGCACGGAAATCGCGATCCTGCGTTCTCTTGGTGTCGAAGAACGTGCGATCCAACTCGCGTGGCTGGCAGAGGCCGCGGTGCTAGGACTCTGCGGTGGAGCGCTCGGCGTAGGGCTCGGTTGGCTCGGAGCACAGGGCGCGGTGCGCGGGGTGGGCCAGACGGTCAACGCACTTTATTATGCGACAACGGTCGAAGCGGCGGCATTGGCGCCCAGCGAACTTGGTCTAGGTCTCGCGTTGGGCCTCGGAGCGAGTTTAGTCGCAGGGTGGTGGCCGGCACGACTCGCGGCGCGTACCCTGCCAGCCCAAGTGCTGCCGCGCGGTGCACCGCCGGCAGCGGGTGGACGTTGGCAGCAAAGTTTCGCGGTTGGAGCGGGTGCGGTGGTGCTCGGTATCGTGCTAGCGCAGCTACCACCTTTGCGTCTGGGCGGTGGCGGTCGCTTTCCGCTGGCGGGTTATGCGGCCGCACTTTTCTGGATTTTTGGCGGAGGTTTAATGTGTGGCTGGTTGTTGCCGTTGCTGGCTAAAATCGCATGCTCGCTCGGCGCGGCGTGGGCACCGGCGCGGATTGCGTTGAGCTATCTGCGGCGGCCTTCCGGGCGGCATCGATTATCAGTCGCAGCGCTGCACTGCGCCGTTGGAATGGCGGCAGGTATGGCCATTCTCGTCGCGAGTTTTGAGCTGACGGTGCGCGGCTGGATTGTGCGTTCGCTCCAAGCAGACCTTTACATCGCGAGCGCGGGCGCACAAAGCGCATCTACGGATAATTTTATTTCGGCGGCGGCGGCCGACCGGATCGCGGCCCATTCGGCGGTGGCGGCGGCGGCGCGCCTTTCGGCTTATCCGTTGTCGCTCGAGGGCATTCCGACGCTTCTAACCGGCACAGATCTCGCTCTGATGCATGCGCGCAGTGATATGCCTTGGGTAACAGCGCCCCGCGATCCGGTCTTGTGGGATGTGACGTGCAACGCCCGCCTCGCTTTAGTAAGCGAGGCGTTTGCCGAGCGTTTCGGTAAAAAAACGGGCGACATCTTGCGCGTGCCTACGCCGGCGGGCGTGCAGACTTTGACCATAGCCGGAATCTTCGCTGACTACGGCAACGAGCGTGGTTCTATTTTGGTAGATCGCGCGCATTTATTGGCATGGCTGGGCGACGACCGTGTCACTAACGTCAGCTTGTGGCTTAAGCCAGGGGTAGATGCCGACAAAGTACGGTCTGAGCTACGCGCGGAATTTCCCGGTCTGGCGATTTTTACCAACGTCAAACTTCGTACTGAAGTGCTGCGAATTTTCCGGCAGACCTTTGCGATCACGTATGCCCTTGAAGTCATTGCGGTGTTGGTAGCGGTGGTGGGGCTCGCGCTGACTTTGACGAGCGTCTTGCTGGATCGACGGGAAGAGCTCACGACGTTGCGCGCCTTAGGTTTCACGCGTCACGAGCTGGCCGGGGCCGCGGCGCTGGAGGGCGGATTGGTAGCAGTCGCGGCGGTCGCGGGCGGGCTGGTGTTGAGCGTCGCGTTGGGTTGGCTGCTGATTTACGTGATTAACAAACAGTCGTTCGGTTGGACGCTCGGGTTTGAGTTGCCTTGGACTCAGCTTGTGGGGCTCGCGCTAGCGGTGGTGGGCACGGGTGTCAGCGTGAGCTACGGAGTGGGACGTTGGGGCGCGGATTTGCCGGCGGATCGCGAGGAATGACCATCACGATGAAAACTAGTTTAAAGATGATCGAAGTGGGGCGGGTCCGCTGGGGCCGCCGCAATTTGAGCGAGCTGGTTGTGGGCGCAAGTACGCGCCCAGGGTGTGTTCCCCTTCTTCGTAGTTTGGGGGCGGCTTTGGGGCTGATGACGTCGGTCTGGGCGCAGATGCCGCTCACGACCTCAGATGGTTTTGCAGTGCCGCAAATGGGGAAGATTTTTTCGTTTCCTCGCGATCATGGTTCGCACCCGGAATTCAAACTCGAGTGGTGGTATGTCACCGGCCACTTGTTCACGGATGGGGCGGCGTCGCGTCGGTTTGGGTTTCAAGCAACATTTTTTCGACAGGCGGCCCCGGATCATCTGACGCAGCTCCAGCTTGCGCACATGGCGATCATCGACGTCGCGACGGGAAAATTTCTGCATCAGGAAAGATTAAACCGGGCGGGCTGGGACGCCGTGACAGAGACCGAGACGCTCGACGTGCGGCAAGGTAACTGGTCGTTGCGAATGAGCGATCCGACCGCGCCAGCCGGTGCGGAGCGCTTTGAGTTGCAAGGCGGGGTGCAGGCGGAAGCTGCGCTCACGCTTAAGCTGGTCCCGGCGAAGCCGCTCGTGGTGTTTGGGGAGAATGGAGTCTCCCGCAAAGGCGCGGCGTCGACGGCGGCGAGCCATTATCTCACGTTTCCCCGGTTGCGGGCCCAGGGCCTACTCACGCTGGGAACAGAGCAACTCACGGTGCGAGGCGAGGCCTGGATGGATCACGAAATCAGCAGCAGCCAGCTCGATGCAAATCAAGTCGGTTGGGATTGGGCGGGCGTGCAGTTTAAGGACGGTCGTGAGTTGATGCTCTACCAATTGCGCACGCGGAGCGGTGAGGTAGATCCGGCTTCGTCACTTACTTGGGTGGCGGCGGACGGGGCGACGATCCGAAAGAAATTTATCTGGGAGGTGCTCGAGACATGGAAAAGTCCGGCGACCGGCGCGGTGTATCCCGCGCGGGTGGCTCTGGCTACGACCGATCCGATGACGGGTGCAGCTGTGCGCTACACGTTCGAGCCACTGGCTTCGGATCAGGAGCTCAAGGGGCGCTTGGGCGGCATCGCGTATTGGGAAGGTGCCTGTCGAGTGCGTGACGCTGCTGGCCTCGACGTGGGCTCCGCTTATATGGAGCTCACGGGCTACGCGGCAGAATTGAAACTTTAGTCCGACAGGACTTGTTTACTCCGGCAGCGGTTTACCCTTGGTCTCAGGCGCGAGCCAGATCAGGCCCAAGCCGAAGACATAGACGAGAGTTATGATCGCGCCGGCTTTCGCGTAGCTGCCGTCAAAACTCTGCATTAACGCGCCCATTTGTAACGCACCGACGGCGGCCAAAATGCGACCGGCGTTATACGAAAGTCCTTGGCCGGTCGCTCGCACGCGCGTCGGAAATAACTCCGGTAGATACAGCGGCAACCATCCGTAAAAAGCTGCAGTCAATGCGCCCACGATGAACGCCATGGACAGAAATACCGGCCCATACGTGTCGATCCCGCGGAACAACACTGCGCAACTGATCAGCGAGCCCAAGCAGAGGAAAAAATACGCTGCCCGTCGTGTAATGTAACGCCCGACGTACGCTCCGAGCAAACATCCAATCACCGCGCCAATCCCAGAAGCCATTCCAGTCCAACCCTTGGCTGAGGGATCGGCGGCGCCGGCCATTTTGTCCGCCCAAAGTGGAAGCCATTGTACTGAGCCCCACGTCCCGATCAGCGCAACGGATGATAATACAGTCGCGATCAGTGTGTGTCGCCAAAGTTTCGGCCCGAAGATTTCTTTTAACGGCTGAATTTTTTCCGGACTAGATTTCACCGCGGCGTGCCATTTTTCCGATTCTGGCACGAAGATGCGGAAGGCAAACGTCAGCATCGCCGGCGCCGCGCCGATCAGCGCGACCCAGCGCCACGAATCGATCGTGACCTTGAAGAAAATTGCAAAAACCGCGATGAGCGCAAACCCGACGTTGGCCGCCGCGCCGATGATGCCTGCCATCAGTGGCCTGTGCTTTTCCGGCCAGACTTCCATCACCAATGCTATCCCCAGCGACCATTCTCCGCCCATGCCGAGCGCGGCGACAAAGCGAGACGCGCAGAGATGCCACGGTTCCTGCGCAAAGTAGATCAGGCCGGTGAACACGGAATAGACCAAAATACTCGCAGCCATCGCCCGCACGCGGCCGATCTTGTCGCCTAGCCAACCAAACACCACACCGCCGCCGGCCGCACCGAGAAGAAACGCCGCTGTAGCGTAGCCCATCCACTGCGCCACAAAAGCGTCATTCAATGTCAGCCCATGGGCCTGTTGCATCTGAAGTAGCGCGGGCCGAGCGATGAGTGGAAACAGCCCCATTTCCATCCCATCAAACATCCAGCCAAAAAATGCAGCAGCGAGGACGGCGAAGAGACGTTTCTTGTCGGGAGGGTTTGAGGTTACGGCGGTCATAGCGGCTTGGGACATAGGGAATGCGGTTCGGGGTGACGCGTGGCATAAATTTGCTAGATTAAAGGCATCTAGGTCAATGCACTGGAAGGTTTCAAAATTAAGTCGATCGAGCGCCATTTTTTAGCAGAAGAATGCATTTACTTTCTCGCCCTCCCGCGCTCGGGATATTCATCGTGGTTAGACAGGTTTTTCGTTTACCCCAACAGGACTGTTAGCAACGGCTCGCCTCTATGACCCCATTTCCCCTTTCATCTCTTTTTCGCCAGCGTCGCGCTCGTCTCGGATTGCGTATCACCCTCATGCTCGGCGTGGTCGGCGGTTCGGTCTTAGCGGCGGAAATAAAAAAGAAATCTGGTCCGCCCTCCGCTCAGGTCGCCCCTTGGGTGGAAACGAATTTTCCTTTCTTCTCTTCGGTGCTCGATGCCCGAAAAGCCGGAGCCACGTTTCCGACCGATAATCTCACGCCCCGCGGTATCGTGCTCAATCTCGGGCAAGATTGCTGGGCGTGTTTCGATCCCGATTTGTTGCGCGTGGCTGCGGTCTGGCGTGGCCGAGGTGTCACCGACAAGGCGCTCGCCATGGGCTCCTATCAAGATCCCACGCGTAAGCCACCGGCTGGTCAAAAAGCGTTGTCCGAGCCCGACGGGAAACTCTGGTCGGCCAACGGAATTTATCCCGGCTGGCAAACGGGCGATGGCATCTCCCTCAGCGATCCACGTGAACCCGCGCCCAGCTCCGAAGAAGTCGGGCGCGGGCCAATCGCGGTGACGCAGGGACGTTTCGAGGCGCTGCGTTTGGTCGGCAAGGGCGTCGTCTTAGAATACACGGTCGGCGGTGCCGGTGTGCGCGAGAGCTGGAATGTTACGGCCGGTCCGCGTGGGCCAATTATCGCTCGGACTTTTGCCGTCGCCCCCTCACGTAGCGCGCAGTGGCTGGTCTTGGGAAAAAAAGCCCCAGAGGTTTCCTTCGCTCTAAAAAATGACGCGAAAGCTACCGGCGTCGCGGCCCTCGCCGAGGCCAACGGCACGTGGCACGTGCGCGTGCGCGCACACTCTGAAACCACGAATTTCACCGTTTATCTGACGGCCGGAGACGGAGCCTTGGCGACGGATGATAGGGCGGCGCCTTTCGCGGCTTCATTGTCCGCGGTCCCAATGACGCGTTGGCCACAGGAGGTGATAACTACGCTGAAACTCTCTAACGCGCCCGAAGCATACGTCGTTGATACCGTGACATTGCCCGTCAACAACCCGTGGCAACGTCGAGTGCGTCCCGCTGATATTCAGTTTCTGCCGGACGGCACCGCGGTTGTGGTAACGATTGATGGCGATGTCTGGCTCGCGCGTGGGCTCCACGATGCCCCCCCCGTGGTGCAGTGGCGGCGGTTTGCCTCGGGCTTGCACGAACCGATGTCGGTCGCGATTCGCGATGGGCAGATTTACGTGTTTGATCGCAATGGCATTTGGCGATTGCGCGACACGGACGGTGACGGCGAGGCCGACGTGCATGAATTATTTTCTAACGCCTTTGCGCAAACGGCAGACTTGCGCGAATTTCCCTCCACGCTTCGGCTCGCGCCGCACGGCGAATTCGTGATCGCCAAGGGCGGCCAGCAAGCGACGACGCTCGGCAAACACAACGGCAGCGTCCTGCGCATCGCTGCGGATGGACGCAGCTCGACGGTGCTCGGCTACGGTTTTCGCCAGCCCAATATCGGGGTGAATCTTCGCACGGGTCTTGTGACGGCGAGCGACCAACAAGGACAATACATCCCCTCGACGCCGTTGCACATAGTACGCGACGGCCAGTTCTACGGCTTCCTTGCTGATTTCCTGCCCAAGGAAAAATATCCGGCGCCAATCGCTGAGCCGCTGACGTGGTTGCCCCATCCGGTGAACGCCTCGGCGCTCTCTCAAGTGTGGCTCTTCGATGCGAAACTCGGGCCACTCAACGACGCGATGGTCCATATCGGTTTTAATCGCCCCGAGCTTTTCGTCGTGCGTTTCAACGAGCGTGTAGCGCAGCCCCAAGCCGCGGTGATCAGCGTGACGCGGGCTTTTGATTTCACGCCATTAAATGGCGCAGTGAACCCCGCCGACGGCCAGCTTTACCTCGCGGGTTTTCAGGTGATCGGCTGGGGTAACGTGAATGACGCTCTATCTGGAATTGGTCGTATTCGCTTCACCGGCGCCCCCGTGACACTTCCGCGTGAAGTCGTTCCCATGGATCAAGGTGTGTTGCTGCGATTTGATGTCGCGCTTGATCCCGTGCGTGCCCGCGATCCCGCGAGTTATTCGATCCAGACTTGGGATTACCAACGCACTTACAAGTATGGCTCCCCCCAATACAAGTCCGACGGCACTCCCGGGCAGGATGCGTGGCCGGCGAGCGCAGCGTATCTTTCGGAGGACAGACGCAGCGTGTTTGTGGCCGTGCCCGGGATGAAACCGGTGATGCAGTTGCGCGTGGGATGGTCGCTCGCCACCGCGGCCGGAGCGACCTTTGCTGAAAACGCTTACACGACGCCTTACGCGCTCGCGCATTTTAATCCCAAGTCTGAGGGCTTTGGTGAAATCATGGTCGATCTCACGCCGCGTGCCGCCGTCGCTGCGGCGCAGGAACTCATCAGCGCCGATGAAGGAAAACGACTCGCGCAACTTTTCGGCTGCGTCGCGTGTCATGCGGCGGAGGATAAGGTCGTCGACAAATCCGGGCCGACGTGGCGCGGACTTTTTGGGCGCCGCCGGCCAGTGTTCGTCGCGGGCAAACCCAGTGATATCACCGTCGACGAGGCTTATGTGCGCGAATCGATACTTCAGCCCACCGCAAAAATCGCGGCCGGTTTTGAGAAAGGTGAATACGCGATGCCGAGTTACGCCGGAGTATTATCGGAGGCGCAGGTCGAGTCTTTGATTCTTTTCATCAAGACTCTTCGCTAGCCTTTGCGGAAGTCTTGGCTCCGTGCGAGCGCCGCCGGGTATTTACAAGCCCGCGCCGTCACGCAGGGTGCCGGCGCCACAGACCGCATGATAGAAGTTGAGGTAACGTTCGACGATGATCGGGGCAGAAAATTTTTCGCGGGCGCGGAGTTCTGCTGCGGCGCCTAGGCGGGCGCGGCGTGCGGGGTCGGCGAGGAGCGCGGTAGCGGCGGCGGCTAGCGCGCGGGGATCACCCACGGGCGTAAGCAAGCCGGATTCGCCATCGGCGATGACTTCGGGGATGCCACCGACTGAGGTCGAAACGCTCGGGCACGCGAAGGCCATGGCTTCGAGGATGCTTAGGCAAAAACTTTCGCTCTCGGAAGCGAAGAGGCCGAGGTCGACGGCTTGGAGGTAATCTTCGATGGCGGTAATATTTTCGCGGACGATCACGCGATCGGTGAGGCCAAGACGTACGACGTCGGCCTGGAAGGCGCTGAAATCGCCACCGGCTAGGATGAGTAATTTGCTGGTGTGGGGTTCGACTTGCGCGAACGCGGCGAGGACCAGATCGACGCGTTTCACGGGGCGCAGATTCGACGAATGAAAGAGGAGAAACTGGTCGTCGGCGACGCCGAGGCGGGGCGTGAAGAAATTATGGATGACCTCGATCGGGCGTTTGACGCCGATGAGACGTTGCGTTTCCGCTCGCAGAAATGCCGAGACGGTGGTCACTCCGTCGGCGGCTTCGAGAGCGTGGCGTATGGCAGGGCCGTAGCCGGCGTCGCGGCCGAGCAGGGTAGTATCGGTGCCGTGGAGCGTGGTGACGACTTTTGGGCGCCGGTGCTCGGGGAGCATGTCGCGTGCGAGGAGTGCAGCGGTCGCGTGCGGCACGGCGTAGTGCGCGTGGATGAGATCGAGACCGTGGTCTCGGGAAACTTCGGCGAGTTTAACTGAAAGCGGCAGCGTGTAATCGGGATATTTGAACAGGCCGTAGCTGTTGATCTCGACGGGATGAAAGTAGATGCGCGCAGTGTCGGAGGGCAGGCGAAAGGGGCGCTCGTAGCTAATGAAGTGAATCTCGTGGCCGAGGGCGGCAAGTTCTTCACCGAGAGTCGTGGCGAGGATGCCGCTGCCACCGACGCTCGGGTAGCAGGTGATGCCGATTTTGAGCGAGGCTGAATCGGCCATAATCTTAGAAGCGGCGTGCGGTGTGGCTCAGCGAGGCCAGGGAGTTAACGACTAGCGGATCGGCGGGCCAGAGCGGGATGGCTTGAGCGACGCCGGCACGGAGGCCGTGGAAGCGTGCACGGGTCAGTTGGAGTTCGACGTAGTCACGCGTGGCGGCTTGCGAGGCGTGGGCGGTCATCGCGGCGGTCCAAGTGGAAACCACGCTGGATACGTCAACGAGCACAGGAGATGCGTCGAGGGCCTCGGCGTCAGAGGTGATCGCGTAGTGTAGCAGGGTATTGATCGCGTGCGCGGGCATAGCGCGTAATTCGGCTAGGCCTCCGTAGCGGGCGAGGCGGGCGGCATTACGTACGATTTTTCCGAGAACGGCGTGATCGGGGTGTTGATTTTCGTTGATGGTGGGGGCGAGTACAAGGCTCGGGCAGACTCGACGAATGATTGCGGCGATGGTGATCGAGTGCGCGAGCGAAGGAACGAAGTGGGCGTCGCCGCCGAGGTCGATAAATTCGAGGGTCGCACCGAGAAGGGCGGCAGCTTTTTCGGCTTCGGCGGCGCGTTGGGCAGGGGTGCCGTGGGTACCGGCTTCGCCTTTGGAGCAGACAACAAAATGTACCGGACGACCGGCGGCGGTTTCGAGGGCAATGATGCCGCCGGCGCCAAATTCGATATCGTCCGGGTGGGCGCCGAAGGCAAGGAGAGCAGAGAGCGAGGATTCAGCAGAGGGCACGACAAGAAACTAAGTAGTTTTAACCGTGGAAGTCGATCCAACGCGTAGGCAGCGTAAATGTCGGCCCTCCGATTGATAGGTTAAAGGAGTCACCTATTAGCTGATACTAGTTTTTGCGCTTACGCTTGGCGGTGTGATGGCGTAGCGCGGGCGGTAACTCATTCGGCATAGGCTTCGTCGGATCGATCGATGGCGTCGCGGGTGACGAAGGTTATTTCGGGGGCGTCGGCGGGGTTGAGGTAGGCTTGTTCACCGGCGCCAGCGATGTAGTGCGAGCAGTGGATCACGGATTGCATCCAGCGAAGGCGGCTATCGCGTGAGGGACTGATTTGCGCGGCGTCAAAGGGAGCGCCTGATAGCGTGATAAACGAGTTACCGCCCTCGTGAAGTTGGAGGGTGCCTTCGGAGGTGTGGCGGGCGCGAACGATTTCACCTTCGTGGGGGACATCGACAAAAAAATCTGTGATCGGGCAGGCGGCGCGGCGGAATGCGGGATCGCTAGAGCGGACGATGCGGATTCCTTCGAGTAGGCCCATGGCGCGGTACATCTCGAGGCAGAACTCGGCGACGGTATCGGCGACGATGGCTTTGAAGGCTTCGACGTGGTGGGGCGCGATGTAGGCAGGGAGTTGGCGGGCTGTCTGGTCGCGCCAGCCGACGGGGATTTTTTTCGCGTAGAGAGGGGAGAACTTGCGCTGGGTTTTGTTGATAAAGGTGAAGTTAAAAGTGAGGGGCTCATCGGTCTTGCGGTGGCGCAGGGTGGTCTGGGTCTCACGTGGGTCGTGGTCGCTGTCGTGATAAAAAAAGACGATCTCGCCGCCGATCTCGGCTTGGAGTTTCCGCGCGCTGGCAAATTTAGCGTACAGGAAACGCCGCGGGAAGAAACCGCAGGGTTGTTGGCCGAAGCAGATGACCGGAGCGCTCATGCTCTAGGTTGGAACGGTAAGTAGGGAAGCGGGGCCACGATGACAGAGAAGGGGTAAAGATAATGAATAAAGGGCAAGCGTTTCGCTCGGGGCTCAGGCATAGCGGGCGAGAGCGGGGCCAGTGAGGCGGCAAATGGTCCACTCGGTTTTGCGTTCCGCGCCGAGGGCTTCGTAAAAGTCTATGGCGGGTTGGTTCCAGTCGAGGACGGACCATTCCATGCGACCGCAGCCGAGCTG
>RGAX01000240.1 GCA_009919985.1 Opitutaceae bacterium | reverse complement strand
GGCTACACCGTCCACGGCGTCGATAATAACCAACGCGCCGTCTTCTTCGGCCCGTCTGGTGACACCCGCTGGAACCAAAGCCGCCTCGCCGCTGAGCTTCCAGGCTTCGTCCACCACGAACTCGACATCCGCGACCGCGCCGGCGTCCAAGCCCTAGTCAAAGCGGTCAAACCCTCTGTCATCGTTCACACCGCCGCCCAACCCTCACACGATCGCGCTGCCGCCATTCCCTTCGACGATTTCGACACCAACGCCGTTGGCACGCTCAACCTGCTTGAAGCTGCTCGCCAGGCCGCGCCCGAGTCGCCGTTCGTCCATATGTCGACGAACAAAGTCTACGGCGACGCTCCTAACCGCATCGCCCTCCAAGAGCTCCCCACGCGCTGGGATTACGCTGATACCGCGTATGAACACGGTATCGCGGAAACTTTTACCATCGACCAATCCAAACACTCGCTCTTCGGCGCGAGTAAAGTCGCCGCCGATGTGATGGTCCAAGAATACGGCCGCTATTTTAATCTCCCCACCTGCGCCCTCCGCGGCGGCTGCCTCACCGGCCCCAACCACACCGGCGTCGAGCTCCACGGCTTCCTCAGCTACCTGGTAAAATGCAACCTCGAGGGCCGCGAATACCGCGTCTTCGGCTACAAAGGTAAACAGGTCCGCGACAACATCCACTCCCTTGACGTCGCCCGCTTCATGGCCGCCTTCGTCGCTGCACCGCGCGCGGGCGAAGTTTACAACCTCGGCGGCGGCAAAGCCAACAGCACCTCCATTCTCGAGGCCTTCAAGATCGCCGAAAAATTCACCGGTAAAGCGCAAGTCCACACCTACGTGAACGAGAACCGGGCCGGCGACCACATCTGCTACTACAGCGATCTGCGCAAAATGCGCGCGCACTATCCAACGTGGGACATCACCCAATCGCTCGAGGAAACCATCCGCCAGATCGTCGAGTCTTGGAAAAAGCGCAACGCCGCCTGAGCCGCATTTTCAGTTCATGACCGATTTCAAACACTTCTTTGGCGTCCCACCCTCGGACCAAAACGCCCTCGATCTCTTCGCCGGCGAATGGTCGTCATCACCGCCCGCCAGCCGTCCCGATTTAAAGGCCGGAGCGACTCCGCTGTTTGATGATCCGCGCATGCAATGGGCGCACGACCGCTTCAACGAAATGGGCCTGACCGGCGGTTTCGCCGGCCGCGACGTCCTGGAACTCGGGCCGCTCGAAGGCGCTCATACGTACCTCATCGACAAACTCGGTGCCTCAAGCGTGACCGCCGTCGAAGCCAACGCCCGAGCGTACTTAAAGTGCCTCATCGCCAAGGAAACCTTCGGGATACCCCACGCCCGCTTCCTGCTCGGTGATGTCCTTTCCTATCTGCACACGAACGAGCTCACCTTCGACATCACGATCGCCTGCGGCATTCTCTACCACCTCACCAATCCGGTCGAACTACTCGAACTTCTCGGCCGGCGCAGCAAAGCAATCTTTCTGTGGACCGTTTTTTACGACCCCGAGTTCGTCGCGAAAAATCCCGTCCCCGGCGCCAAGTTTTCCGAGGCCTTGCCCATGGAACACGCCGGCTACAAACACACCGTCCATCGTTTCAACTACGGCCCCTCGCTCGACTGGAAAGGCTTCTGCGGCGGCGGCGAAATCTATAGCTATTGGATGGAAAAATCTGAAATCGTCGGCGCCCTCGAGAAATTCGGTTTTACCGATTTCCGCATCGAACAACATCCCAATGTTCACGGTAGCGCCCTCATGCTCGCCGCACGAAAGGCATAATAAAACTTCCGGGAAAGCCCGGAAGTTTTATTAAAAAAAAAGCCGCGCGAAAAACGCGCTTGGGGTCAGTTAATATCGATGATATTGGCCTTCTTGATCTTCGTCGAACCAACTCCGAGAGTCTCGGCAAATTCTAAGGTGCGGATTTCTTCGGAAACATTTTCAAAACCATTCAGCCGCCGTGCCCGGTCGATCTTGGCTCGCATGAGCGAGTCGAGCATAACCGGGTCAGTGCTCAGCCAGAGCAAGGGCTCGGTCTTACTGTAGAGCGAATTAAAGAACGGCCCACCGATATATTGGTAATGCTCGAGGCTCGTGATCGTGAACATCCATGTCTGGCGCAGCTCGGGGATCGCGCTCATTTCTGCGACGGCGGCCGGCGCGTTGGCCGGCGAACGGAAGAATCGAGCGGTGTTGGAGGCGTTCCAGAGTGTGGCGTTTACCAGCGCGCCATTAATGCCTAGGATCGGATGATCGGTGTAAACCGGCAGATTAATCCAGAAATCTGCATCGAAGAAAAGGGGCGTGGCCAAGAAGCTCTTACGATCTTCATCCTTAGAGGAGTTGTTCGCGAAATCTTTTGTCTGTGATTCGGCGAAAATCGGATCGAAGCGCTGCGGGAGCGGGCTGTCATAGAACCACGCCGGATCATAGAAGCGGCCGGACTCGAGCACGTAAATGAGGTTACCCTTAAACGGTGTCTCCCCCGTCACCAGTGAAGGCAGGTAACCCGTCATGCGCAAACGAAGTTGATTCAAGCCCACAAGAAAGATGTCGGTGTTAGCGAAACCACGTTTCACAAGCGCGCGAATCACGCCGCGCACCAGCGGCAGGGGTGTAGCCATGCCCGCGCCGGAATCAGTATAAACCTTGAGGCCCACTTTCTTTTTTTCACCCGGGACTAGTTTTTTACCCGTGGATTGCTCGAAGGTGGCGATCAGCGCTTCGACTTTTTGTTCGTAGGCGTAGTCGTCAAAGGTCGACAATTTAGCCTGCCAAACCGGCGCGATCGGCGCAGCCGCAACCGCCGGGGCTTTGGCCACCGCCGCAGGGGCCGGAGACGGTGGACCGTCAGCGGCTCGCACGACGGAATTCGTCGATACGATGCTTAAAACGAGCAAGGCGATGAGGGGAAAACGCAGCATGAGTAAAAAGTAGGTCGCCCGCCGTCGGACAATGTTTCCTTAATAAAGCACGAAACTTGACAGCGCCACCCTCGGGTTGAAAGTGCATTCTTCGATGCGATTCGCGCCCTAGTGTAGAGGGGTACCCCTCGCTCTTTTACTGAAACGTCCATGCCCGCCATCAAATCCAGCTGTGTTCGCGACCTCAAACTACGCGTCAATCTTGCCGACGTGGTTTCGCGGGTCGTCACGTTGCGCAAGGCCGGCGGCGCCCGACTTAAAGGCCTGTGCCCCTTTCACAACGAAAAGACCCCGTCCTTCAACGTCGATACCGACAAAGGTTTTTTCAAATGCTTCGGTTGCGGCAAAGCCGGCGACGCGATCAGCTTCGTACGCGAGACCGAGCAGCTAAATTTCACCGAGGCGGTCGAGGCGCTCGGCCAACGCTTTAATATTCCCATCGAATACGAAGCGGGCTCAGGCGGGCCGAGCCGCGAAGAACGTTCCCTGCGCCAGGAACTGTACGATCTGCACGAGCACGCCGCCGAACATTTTCACCAAGCCTTCAAAGCCCAGGACGCGACCGGTGAATTCATGCGCAAACTCTGGCACGAACAACGCAAATTTCCTTTGGATCTAGCGGACGAATTTAAGATCGGCGCAGCCGATGCCACAGGCAGTGGTCTCGGCGCGGCGTTGCTACGGAAAAAATTCTCCGAAGCCGCACTTCGTCAGTGCGGATTGTTTTTTATTTACGACGACGCGCTCCTGACCGGCGCCGCGCTCCGTCCGCGCTTCCGCGGACGCTTGATGATTCCAATTCGCGATCACCAAGGCCGCGTCGTCGCCTTCACCGCGCGTCAGACGGAACTGACCCCTGCCGACGATCCGGCCCACGAAGCCAAGTACGTCAATTCGCCCGA
>RGAX01000239.1 GCA_009919985.1 Opitutaceae bacterium | reverse complement strand
ATTTTCTATTTTATTAAAAACACTATTTACTGTGCTTTCATCCCCTTTAGCGCTAGTGGCAGAGGACAGAGCGGCAGTTTTTTCTGCTTTTAACGAGCGCGGCATCGTAGCGGAGGGCAGGTTCGGAGCGGGCTGCGTGGAGACCGCGTTCAGCCCAGCCGGAAGCTTGAAAGCGCCCGCCTCATCCGGCGGCGTCGAAGGTTCCCCGTCCGTGTTAAGCGCCTTACCTATGGCAGCATCATTAAAATTTAATCGCACGCCTTCGGCTTGGCGTGTCGGCGGGACCGGCGATGGCGTGACAGGCGTCTGCGTAGGGGGCGTTTGCGCGGCTGCAAATGCCGTAGGTGGCACTCCCTCGCTACCCACTTCATTTTGTTTCAAGATCGCAGGCATTGCCTGAACCGAAGGACGAACACGTTCATCGGCCGAGCCCGAGGTTGGGCTCGTTGGAGTGGTGATCGCGAGAGCGCTCGCTTCCTCATCAATCGGCGCGGATTCAAGCTGCGTAGCGACTGCACATAAATTGAACGGAGCGGCATCCTCGATTGGCAACGGCTGAGGAACCCAGGCTGGGGCCAGCGCGACGACATCCGCGATATCCGAGGAAACCATCGCAGTTTCCGCCTGCTCATGGGCGGGAAGATCGGTCGGTAGCTCTTGCTCGCCTGAGTCGTCCACGCGCCCCTCGGGATCACGGGTGGAACGTGCGCGCGTTTCTGCAGCGCTCGAACGCGAAGAATGTGAAGATTTTGATTTTGCCCCCTCAAGCGCCTGTTGCGGGCGGGGGTGAATGTCCGAGCCCTGCGCAGACTTGACCGCAGGGGCGGCAGAGGAGGCAGACGGGGCTTCTTTTTTAACCTGCCCGAGCATACTCGCAAAGGAGCGTTTCAGCTCGGCCGAGGTACGAGAGGCCTTGGCGCCCGCCTCCGAGGCAAACGCACCCGCCGGCAGTCCGCCCGAAGCCGACGATGCGGCTCCCGACATTTTGGGTTCAAACGGAAAAGGGGACATCATTTTGGTGAACGGTAATTTTTAACACCTTCGGCTAATTTAGCGGCCCGCTTGGCCATTAAGGGATCGCCTGCGGCTTGCTTACCCATCTCTTCAAAAATCCCAGCGACTATATCCACTTTCATGAGAGCAAGAATTTTGACCGCGCTGACATCCTCCATCTGGAGCATGATCGCGACCGTGGATTTGGGCGACATCGCCGAGTAGGTTTGCACGAGCGTTTTCAGGTTCTTCATTTCACTCACGGCGTCTTCCGCGCGTGCCTTGCCGCTTAAGCCTTTCGCATCGGACAAGTAACCCTCGACCTGTTTGCGCATCAAATCGATGTCGGCTCGCGTGCGTTCGAGCTCAAGCCGCTCGGATTGCATGCGTTTCTGCTGTTCGACCAAAGCCGCCTCGCGCGCCACCAATTGATCTTTGGCCAATTTCAATTCGCTAACGGCTTTGCTCGTGACGTCCACTGGGGGTGGACGATCGGGGATATGCGAAGGTACGACCTTGGGCTTCGGACGCATCGCGGCGGCCATCGCCGCATATTCGGGAATACGTTTTAGCACCAGGTAGCTGGAAAGCCCGACGCCCAACAAGGTCGCCACTAGGATAATGACTAAAGGGGAGGTAAGCAGTTTCATGACAGAAGAGAATAAGAGGCACCTGCGATTCGACTGGCGGCTTCATCCATCTCCGCCTGCTCGCGGCGAGCCGCTTCTTGGAAATGACGATCTTCAGCGCGGCCCCGGAGATTATTGACTGCCTTGAGTTCTTTACCGGCTTCGGCCCAAGCGAGTCGAGCTTGCTCCAGAATCTTAGTGTGGGCGAGTACCGCTTTTTCCGCGGCGCGTTCGAGCGCGACGGTGCGATCAAAATCAGCCAAGGCCGCGGAGTGATCCTGTGGAGCGAAGCGCTTGCCTTCCGTTTGGAGTAAGTTGGCCCGCGCGGCCTCGGAACGAGCCTGCGCCTGCGCCAACTCGTGCTCGAGGCGGCGCTGTTGCTCGAGTTTTTGCGCCAACACTGTCGAGGCCTGAGTCTCGCGTAATTCACGCAAGAGCAGCAAACTCTGCAGCTTAAAACGAAAACGCTTCATGCGAGTGCCCCCTTCAATCCAGCCGCCATCACCTCGCTGGAAACCACCTCATCGATACTCTGCCGCAGATAAGTCTGTAATGGTCCATGCACGCGGATTGCGTGGTCGAGCGCGGGGTTGGAGCCTTTGTTGTAGGCGCCGATATTGATCAAATCTTCGTTGCGCCGATATAGGGCCACATGTTCCCGAGCCGCGGCTGAACATTGCAACACCGCGGGCGGAGCTACCTCGCGGCCCAAGCGGCTGATACTTTCCAAAATATCGATGGCCGGGTAGTGATTGGCGTGGGCCAACGAGCGCGACAACACCAAGTGCCCGTCCAAAATGCCTCTTACGGTATCGGCTACTGGCTCGTTCATATCGTCGCCTTCGACTAAGACCGTGTACAACGCGGTGATCGCACCGGTTTCACCTGCGCCTGATCGCTCAAGCAAACGTGGCAGCAAGGCAAACACCGAGGGCGTATAACCACGCGTTGCCGGTGGTTCACCGACGGCGAGCCCGATTTCACGCTGCGCCATGGCGAAACGCGTCACTGAATCCATTAACAATAAAACATTGCGGCCTTGATCGCGGTAACTCTCCGCTAAGGCGGTCGCGGTAAAGGCGGCGCGCAAGCGCATCGGCGCCGGCGCATCTGAAGTCGCAACCACGACGACCGATTTTTTCAAACCGTCGGGTCCTAGATCGCGCTCAATAAATTCACGGACTTCACGACCACGCTCGCCCACGAGCCCGATCACAACGACATCGGCCGAGGAGCCGCGGGCGATCATCCCGAGCAACGTCGATTTACCGACACCGGAACCGGCGAAAATACCCATGCGCTGACCCCGGCCCAAAGGCGTAAACGCATCGATTGCCTTCACGCCGGTTAAAAAAGGTTCCGAGATGCGCTGCCGGCGCAAAGGATGCGGTGGTGGGGTCTGCGCGGCCCAAGCCTGACGCTGGCGCGACAACGTAGCTCCTTCATCCATCGGCCGACCAAGCGCATCGAGGACGCGGCCCAGCAAGAGATCGTTGGCGACGGGCAACGAAAGTGAATCCATGGCAACGGTTTCACAACCGACGTGCAAACCACCGACATCGCCCAAGGCCATTAATAAAATTTTTTCCGCCCGAAATCCCACCACTTCGGCCAGCACTTCGAACGCGTTACGCTGACTGCGCAACACACAGAGTTCGCCGAGACCGACATTAGGGCCCTCGGATTCCACGATAAGCCCAGAAATTGAAGCGACACGACCGTAGCGACTAAACGTCGGGGCCTGCTGCACCTGACCACGCACCAAAGAAACGATGTCTGCCACGCCGGGGTTCATTTACGCGAAAGCTCCCGCCGTAAGGCTTCCACCTTCGATCCGTGGCGTGCATCAATCACTCCGAAACGACTGCGCACCTGACATTCGCCGGAAGCAAACGCCGGATCAATCGTCACCGCGATGCCAGGATACGCCACCTTCCACTCCGGCACCACACTGGCGATGATCTCATGATCGCGTTCGCCGACGACCAGCTCGAGATTCTGCACTTCGGGAAAAAGCGCGACTAAGGCTTGCTGACACAGTTGCGCGACCACTTCCGGTGGCGGGGTGAAACCCGCGAGAACGCGCTTGGCGACTTCGACCGCGAGATCGGGCAAAACTAGCCGGATTTGATCGGCGATCATCTTCTCTGCCTCGCCGAGGCGAGAAAAAAATCCATTCTGCACCGCGCTCACCTCTGAGCGAAATTCCACGAAACGACGGTC
>RGAX01000238.1 GCA_009919985.1 Opitutaceae bacterium | reverse complement strand
CAACGCCTCGAGGGTCACCGCATCGGTATTGACCACCAGCACCAGCGGGCAGGCACGATCCTCCCCCCGGCCGCGGACAGGCGGCACGCCCGGGATCACAATCGGATCCCGTGGAGCAAGCTGAGTTTGGGTGGACACGTTTAAGCCCAATGAAGGTAAACGTATAAACGACCCACCTAGCCTTGAACTTAAGTAAAAAAATCACTGATTGTTTCGCGGCAAAAATTGCCTGCCATTTTAGGGGGTAAAACCGGGGTCTGAAACAAGTTTAGTATATTTTAATCAATTATTTATCATGTATTTATGTAACATTGATCTAGGCTGGAACCGCATTTGCTTAATCGCTGGCATGATCCAAGGAATCGAGCCCAGCCTCAACATGCGCATTGCGCAAAGATCCCTGGATGCCTGCGTCCTCCGGCAGGAGGCCCTGGCGTCCAACATCGCCAACGTCGAAACCCCCGGCTACAAGCGGATGGACGTCGCTAAGGATTTTGCCGATCGCCTCAAGACTGCGGTCCCAAAAATCAGGTCGATCACGAGTACCTCACGAACCTGATCGGCTCCAATTTTAAGACGCTGAAAATGGCCATCACCGGCCGTAGCAGCTTCTAATCTTCCTTTATCCGACCATGGAACTCATCACTGGCGTAGGCGCCACCGGCAGCGCGTTAAACGCTCAAAAAACGCGGCTCGATCTCATCGCCCAAAATATCGCCAACGCTCAAACGACGCGCTCGGCCGACGGCGGTCCTTACAAGCGCCAAGTCGTTACCTTCGAAGCCCAACTCGCCAATCGCATGGCCCGCGGCGGTCAAGGTGCGGGCGCCACCGGCGTCAAAGTCGCCTCCATCAGCAACGATCCGACCCCCGGTCAAAAAATCTACGACCCCCGTCACCCTGATGCCGACGCTCAAGGCATGGTGGCGATGCCCAACGTCAATGTTTCGACCGAAATGGTCGATCTGATCACGGCCTCCCGCACTTACGAAGCCAACCTCTCTGTTGTTAAAGCCGCCCGTCAGATGGCGCAGAAGACGATCGATATCGGCCGTTAATTTTTCCTAACCCATGTCTACCATCGGAGCCATCACTGCGAGCGGAATCAGCCCCAATGCGGCCACGCGTCTGCCTGCGCTCGATCTCAAAGGCCTCAACCCCGGCGGCGCCACCGACAAGGCCGCTACGGGAGCCTCGGATTTCGCGGGCGTACTCTCGCAACTGGCCTCCCCGCTGATCGATAAGCAAAATGAAGCGGCCGCTTTAACTAAATCGGTGCTGCTCGGCCAAGGCGCTCCCCTCCACCAAAGTGTGATCGCGATGCAGGAAGCCTCGGTGGCCTTCAGCCTTATGGTCGAAGTCCGCAACAAAGTCGTCGAGGGCTTCCAAGAGCTCATGCGCATGCCCGTCTAATTTTTTCCCTTAAGTTTGAATAAATGAAACCTTTTATTGATTCCTTCCTGCGCGTCTGGCGCGAGTTTACCGTCGGCCAGAAAACCTCCATCATCCTCGCCGCTTTTTTGGTGCTGGGTGGTCTCGTCGCCGTGGCCGTCTGGTCCGGTCAGCCTGATTACCAACTTCTCTATGGCCGGCTCGCGCAGAAAGACGCCGCGGTCATCATCAGTTCCCTGCAGACGCAGAACATCAAGTACCGCACCAGTGCGGACGGCAGCTCCGTCTACGTGCCGGCGGAAAATATTCACCGCTTACGCATGGACCTAGCCAGCAAAGGGCTCCCCAGCGGCGAAGGCGTGGGCTTTGAAATTTTTGATAAAGGCCAGTTTGGCCTAAGTGATTTTGCGCAGCGCACCAATTATGCTCGCGCCCTCCAAGGTGAATTATCTCGTACCATCGCCCAGCTCGACGGCGTCGCCGCCGCGCGCGTCATGATTGTGCAACCCGAAAACCGGCTCCTCTTGGTCGGCCAAAGCATCAAGCCCACCGCCTCGGTTTTCGTGGAGCTGCGCGGCAACCGCCTGCCCGTCGAAGCCGTTAACGCGATCCGCAACCTCGTCGCCAATTCCGTCCAAGGCCTAGTCGTTGATGAAGTCGCGGTCATTGACCAGAAAGGTCACGTACTCTCGGCTGATTTGAAAGATGACCCGACCTTGGGTGCCGCGACTAGCCAGATGCGCTATCGCCAACAGGTTGAAGATTACTTTGCACGCAAAGTGGAATCCTTGCTGACCCCCGTCATCGGACCCGGCAACGCCGTCGTTCGCGTCTCCGCCGATATCGACAGCGAGACGGCCAACCGCAGCGAAGAGCGTTTTGACCCCGAAGGCCAAGTCGTCCGCTCCCAAACCAATATCGAAGAAACCTCCACCTCCGTGGAAAAGAAAAAATCCGGCGTCGCCGGCGTGACCAGCAATACTCCGGATGCCGCGGGTAAAGAAGAAGCCCCGCTCGTAGCCAACGACCAGAATACCAAAAACCGGACCACCAGTTACGAAATCAATCGCGTTCTCACCAACTCGTCCCGCACGCCGGGCACGATCCGTGGGCTTTCCGCCTCAGTCTTCGTTGCGCAACGCATGGTGGGCACCGGCGCCGACGCCAAGCCGCAACCCCGCACCGCCGACGAACTCCAAGGCCTGCGTAAACTTGTCATCAATGCGATCGGCCTCAAAGCCTTTGCCGGCGCCAACGCTAATGCTAATGTCGAGGATCTCGTGACGATCCAAGAAGCCGCCTTCCAATCCTCATTCCCTACCGCCGTCGAAGAAGCGGCCGTACCAACCAAGGTGCGCACCTGGATCGAGCTCGGTGCTAAATACGTTCCCGTGCTGATCGCCGTTCTCGCTTTTGGTTTCTTCTTCCGCCTCCTGCGCACCCAACGGCCCGAGACCGTGCCAATGGAGGTGATCAATCCGCCAAAGGTAGAAGAAGAATCCGAGTTGCCCGCCGTCGTGACCGCGGCCTCGCTCAACGAATTGCTCCGTAAAAAACCCGGCAACATCGGCGCCGCTCTGCGCGATTGGTCCGCCGAGGCTAAGACCTAAATTTGACCGCCCGTGACTTCCACCGACTACAGCAAACTTAGCCGACCGCAAAAACTCGCCGCCCTGCTCATCGTGGCAGGACCGGACGCCGCGGCCGATATCCTCCGCACCTTCCCTGATCGTGAAGTGGAGGAAATCTGCCGCTTGATGGGCGAATTTGAAGTCGTCTCGCAGGAGCTGAAAGATTTTCTCATCGCAGAATTTGAGCCGCTTATCATCGGCGGTTTGAAATCGATCGAAGGCGGCTTCGATTTTGCCAAAAAAGCCCTCGATCTCTCACGCGGCGAATTCAAGACCGGCGCCATGTTGAGTCGTATCGGCGCGAGCGTGAGCCTCTCCTCCGCCAAAGTGTTGGAACGTATTTCCGAAATGGAAGGCCGCGATGTATTTTTGCTGCTGAAACGCGAGCAACCGCAGACAATCGCGTTCGTACTTTCTTACATCGACAATGTTAAGGCGCGCGACGCCTTTAAATTGTTTTCCCCTGAGCTGCAGGCCGATATCTCGCTGCGCATCGGCCTGATTGATAGCACCTCACTTAAGTATATCGAAAAGATCGCCAATCAACTCGGCGCTCACGTTTCGCAGACCGAGGTCCCCGCGTTCCACCGCAGTGGTGGCGCCGAAACGGTGGCCAACATGCTCAAAGGTGTTTCCAAAGACGCCACCCGCGCTGTCATGGCCCAGATTGAAGAAAAAAATCCCCGACTCGCGACCGCCGTGCGTCGGAAACTATTCTCGTTCGAAGATCTCTCCCGCCTCCGCCCAAGCGACATGCAACGCCTCATGCGCGAAGTGGATTCGGCGCAATTGGCGCTCGCGCTCAAAGGTGCCTCCGAAGGCATGCAGGAAAAAATCTTCGCCGCG
>RGAX01000237.1 GCA_009919985.1 Opitutaceae bacterium | reverse complement strand
CGTCAAATCGGGGTAACCACAGTCTCTTTTCCTGAAAAAGGCTGGAACCTATTTAGTGTTATTTATATGAATCACTAATTGACTTAGGGTTTACTATAAAAAACATTAAATACGTGCCAGCCGCCAATCCTCTCCCTCTGCCAGCCGCTTCCGCCCTTCGTAAGCTCGGCCGCGAGATCGCTATTGCCAGGCGCAAGCGCAGGATTTCCACGGCGGACATGATCTCGCGACTTTTTGTTAGCCGGGTCACCCTCTGGCGTCTCGAACGCGGCGACCCAACGGTCGCAATTGGGACTCTCGCGACCGCTTGCTTTATTTTGCAGATCCATGACCGACTGGCGAATCTCGCCGCGCCGTCGACCGATGCCCTCGCCCTCAGCTTGGACGAGAAAAACCTGCCCCAGCGTATCCGGCGCGCACGCCCATGAGTATCGAGGTTCACATTGATTGGGCCGGCGCAACCCAACATGTAGGCCACCTGCACGGGTCGGCTCGTAGCACTGCCGTGTCCTTTGTCTACGCGCCCAACTGGCTCGAGCGTGCTGATGCCTTTGCCATCGACCCTACCTCGATGCCTCTCGGTGCGGGCCCGCTGCACAGCCCCGCGCTCTTTGGTGGCATCCAGGACTGTGGGCCCGACCGTTGGGGCCGCGTGCTGATCGAGCGCGCGGTCCGTAAGGGCGTCTTGGTGGGGAAGTCTTATCAAGACCTCGACTATTTGCTCGCCCTAGCCGACGCATCGCGAATCGGGGCGCTTCGCTTTCGTCAGAACGCGGACGGGCCATTTCTTGCTACGGGTCCTGCGAAGGTTCCGCCCTTGGTGCGCTTGGCCGCGCTACTGCGCGCCACGGATGCAATCCATGGCGCAACCGAGACGGCAGCGGACCTGCGATTCCTCTTGGGTGAGGGCTCACCTCTTGGCGGCGCGCGGCCCAAGGCGTCGGTCAGCCTAACCGACGGTCGGTTGGCACTCGCTAAGTTTCCTAAGCAAGATGATACGCGGGATATTGCGGCCGGGGAGATTCTGGCTCTCGCACTGGCCCGTGAGGCGGGCCTGAATGTCGCCGATCACCAACTCGTGAAAGTGGGGCGTCGGAATGTTTCTGTAATTACCCGGTTCGACCGAGAAGGCGACCGACGGATTCCCTTCCTGTCCGGAGCCAGCCTGATCGGCCTTCCGCCAGGCAATGCCGGCGCCTACACTCTTTTGGCCGACGGCATTCGTCAGTTTGGCCACGACATCGCCGGAGATCTCCGCGAACTATGGGGTCGGCTGATCTTCTCACTACTCGCCAGCAACTACGACGATCATCTGCGCAACCATGGCTTTCTTATGCGGGCCCCCGGTCGCTGGGCGATCTCGCCGGCATACGACCTAAATCCTGTTCCCGAGATCGAGCGGGCCCAGACGCTGAAAACTGCGATCACTGAAGACCAACGGGAGCCGACCATCGCTGGCGCACTGGACGCCGCATCACGGTTCGGAATGAAGCCGTCCGAGGCAAAAGCTGAACTGCGGAGAATCCACCGAACGGTTTCAAATTGGCGCAGTAAGGCTAAGCGGCTGCGCCTTGATACGAAAACCCTCGCGCCCTACGCGACGGCTTTCGAGCACGCGCTCATGGATGAAGCAGGACGGCTGGTATAGATGCGTAGTTTGCATGGTGTGGGGCTCCCGCCTCGGAGACCTCGGATTTCATCTCTCCCAGCGCAAAGCCGAAAAAGCTGGCGGGAGCCTCGTGGCGCAGAGAACTGACGGCTGGAAAACATTTGGATATGGGTATCCGTTCGTTTTTTGGTGGGTACGACCCCGACAAGCGGGATGATTACGCCAACCGCATATTTTTCAACTCAGCGGTCGTTCGATTCGCTGGGTGATTCTCGAGTGCCACTCTGGCAGAGTCCTTACCCGGGAAGCACACTAAGCTTCAAATTCACTTTCACCCCACTTAGGGGGAATCAAGCGCGAGATCGAACGCCGAGACGTTCCCGTCGTTGCATCAGCAAAGTGAGATAGCGAGTCTTCATCTCGGCCGAGAGAAAACTGGCTTCGATCCGGGCCGGCCAGCCGGTGCACGCGATCGCGAAGCGAGCCCGGGTCTGCTCGATCAATGCATCGGATAGGCCGAGCCGCTCGCCGGCCAAGTAGCGCCAAAAATCATGCGCACGGAGATTGGATTTTTTCCCTCGCAGCGGCAGGGCCATTTCCTCGCGGCTTTTCGAATTGGGGATGGTGGAATTTAACAGGTCGTAGGCGGGCGACAGCTCCACTTTATCGTCGCGCGTGATGAGCGACCAGTTCTTGAGGTGCATGTCCTCGTTGCCGGTCAGGTAGGCGCAGAGCAGCCGGTCGAGGAACTTCATCCGCTCCAGCGCCGGGAACGTACAGAAGCGGTCTATAATTTCGATTAGCCGCTCGGTGCTGGAATCATATTTCGTATCGCGGCTCGCCCCGCTCAACTGCGCAAAATCCTCTACGGGCCGCTTGTTCCAGCCGACGCGGTCAAAACGGCGGACAAAGTAAGAGCGAGTTTGATCCCCGTTCTGCAGCAACCCATGTACGGGCACCTCAATGCCCAGCGTAGCGGCGAGCGACATGGTGAGCGCCTCGTTCTCTGGCAACTCGGCATAAATAGGGTGGGGCGGCTTCACGATATATCGCCCGCCGTGGTCGACGATCTCCATGCGACCCTCGGTCACGCGCAGCATCGTGCTTACTTTCGGCTGCATGCCTTGGATCGACATCTTCACGGCGCGCGCAGCGGCCTCCTCCAGCAATTGCTCCCGCGTGTAGGGCAGTGATGCCAGAGACTTCAGTCGTCGGTCGAGCATTCGAAGGCCCGTAGGTGAATACGGCTCCAGCCCCTTCCAAGGCTCATTCGTGATGAGGCATCTCATGGGGTGGCCTCAATGCGCAGTGATCCGACCACATCGTGCCCCACGGCAATCAACTGACTGAAAAAGTCGCTGCGATCCAGTTTGCGTAGCCGAAGCAGTGCATCGAGTTGCACGCCCTCGGGCAGCAGCCCCTCGAAGGGCGCCGGGAAGCGAGGGAAATCCCACACCCGCTGGCTGGTCGGCATGGTGAGCGAGACCGGCTCGCCGTCAAAGCCGGCGTCATATGTAAAGCAATACGAGCCGTCGTCCCGCGCCTCCAATAAGCCGGCGAGTTGATCTTGTTGATAAATGCGAGCGCGCCTCATAACGAGTGCTTCCGCCTAGGCGAGCGGGACGGCGGTGGTGACGACGACGATGTTGGCAAAGATGATGGTGGCTGTGATGACGGTGATGATGACGATGACGATGACGATGACGGCGGTGGCGGGGCGGATGCTTCCGTTGAGCGGTCGCGGCGTTGGAGGAATGGACTCTGCCATTCAACGGTGATGTTCAGCACGCGGAAGATCTTCTGAAGAGTGTCCCACTGGACCGACTCCTTGCCGTGCTCCAGATCCCACACGACCGTCTTGCCCACGCCGGCGAGCTGGGCCACTTGGATTTGGGTCAACCCGGCTGTTCGCCGGTGGCTCCGAACAATTTGACTTAAGGCAATCATTGCTGCTTAAGCAGTAAAAAATCACATAAAATGCTATTTTCAAGCCAAAATTCCAATTTAACAAATATTTTTACCGTTTAAGCAGTAATTTATAATGCTTTCTGTTGTATCCCTTGGATTTCCTATAGGTTTTTGTAAAAATTACCGTTAAAGCGGTAATTTTGCCCTAGCCAAAGCACGCCAGGTAACCTCAGTTTTACTATTGTGCGATTTTAAGGACACGCTTAACCGAATCGGTATTGTTGTAGACATCCTGTGCAATATATACATGATTGCCAACATCATAAATGCCCTGACTGTTCCTATTGACCCCATTTTGAGCGAACTGCCGTCGGTCGACGCCTCGACGGTGAAGAACCGGTATCGCGACGTGGCCGCGCT
>RGAX01000236.1 GCA_009919985.1 Opitutaceae bacterium | reverse complement strand
CGACCTCCTTGACCGCAATCTCAGCATCGCCCGTTTCCTCGACGCCGACTACACGTTCGTCAACCGCCCGCTCGCCCGGCTCTACGGCCTGCCCAACACCATCGACGCTGCCACCGGCCACGAGTTTCGCCGCGTCCCCGTCGACCCAATGCAGCGCGGCGGCCTCCTCGGCCAAGCCAGCGTGCTCACAGTCAGTGCCAACGGCGTCGAAACCTCTCCCGTCATCCGCGGCGTCTGGCTTCTCGAAAATATTCTAGGCACACCGCCCGCACCGCCACCCGACAACGTCCCACCGATCGATCCCGACATCCGCGGCGCGAAGTCGATGCGTGAGATTCTTAGCAAGCATCGCGACAACCCGTCATGCTACGAATGTCACCGCAAGATCGACCCGCTCGGATTCGCCCTGGAAAAATTCGACCCCATCGGCGCCTGGCGCGTGAAATATGAGAAAGGCGCATCTATCGACACTTCGGGCGAACTGCCCGGCGGTGCTTCCTTCGTTGATGTAGCCGGCCTGAAGCGCGTGCTGGTCGAGCGCAAATCCCAGTTTGCTCGCATGCTCACCGAGCGTCTCCTCACCTATGCCTGCGGTCGCCGCGTCGAACCTCTTGATCGTCACGCGATCGACGCGATCCTCGCCGCCAGCAAACCCGACGCCTATCTATTCCGCGACCTCATCGAGCGCGTCGTCCTCAGCCCCACCTTCCGCTCAAAGTAAAATTCCCCCATGCGTCCTTTCTTCTTGGTAGCCCTCCTGTTCTCCGTCGCACCGACCGTTGCTTCCGCCGCCGAGCCACGCCCCAACATTCTCCTGATTGTCGCCGACGATCTCGGCTATAACGACGTCGGATTTCAAGGTGCGCGTGACATCCCCACGCCCCACCTCGATCGCCTCGCCGCTTCTGGCTTACGTTGCACCGACGGCTACGTGTCCTATCCGGTCTGCAGTCCGTCGCGCGCCGGCCTGTTAACGGGCCGCTACCAGCAGCGCTTCGGCTACGAGTTTAATCCCAAGTGGGATGCCACCGCCGTCACCCACGGCCTGCCGCTTTCTGAATCCACGCTAGCCGATTCCCTACGCTCCGCCGGCTACACCACCGGCGCGATTGGCAAATGGCACCTCGGCGCCCATCCGCAATTTCACCCCAATCGCCGCGGCTTCGACGAATACTTCGGGTTCCTCGGCGGCGGCCACCGTTATTTCCCTGGCTCGGTCGTCGAAGTCGAAATCGGCGCGGGCAAGAAAACGACCGTCAACGGAGATGCCGAACAGAATGCTCCCATCCTCCGCAACACCACCATAGTGCCCGAGGTGGGCGAACTCACTACGCGCCTCGGCGAGGAGGCCACCGCGTCCATCAACCGCTACGCCAGCAGCCAAAAACCTTGGTTCCTTTACCTCGCCTTCAACGCGCCACACACCCCGCTGCAAGCCCGCGCAGACCAACTCGCCCGCTTCGCCTCGATCACCGACGAACGCCGACGCACCTACGCCGCGATGGTCGCCACCGTCGACGAAGCCGTCGGCCGTATGCTCGCCGCCCTTGACGCCAGCGGCCAACGCGAACGCACGCTCATCTTTTTCATCTCCGACAACGGCGGTCCGATGACCAAGCGCAACGCCAACGCCTCCGTGAATTCTCCCTTGCGCGGCCAAAAGGGCGACGTCTTTGAAGGCGGCATTCGCGTGCCGTTCCTCATCTCCTGGCCCGCCCGCATACCCGCCGGCCGCACGTATTCGCAGCCGATTATTGCGCTAGACATTTTGCCTACGGCCCTCGCCGCCGCCGGCACCACCCGCGACTCCAAGTTCGCCGCCCTTGATGGCGTCGATCTCCTGCCGTTTCTCACAGGCAAAACTAACGCCGCACCCCACGCCCGCCTGTATTGGCGCATGGACGGAGGCGAAGCCTTCGCCGTGCGCGAGGGCAATTGGAAGTGGCTACGCACCTATCAAAACGCACCGCAGCTTTACGATCTCTTCACCGATCTCGGAGAGACCCGCGACGTTGCCTCGTCACACCCCGAAATCGCCGCGCGTCTTGCCACCGCCGCTATGGATTGGAACCGTGGCCTCATCGCACCGGCCTTCGGTAACAATCCGTTTGGCGGTCTCATCAACCGCACAGGGCTTGAAAAGGATCTCGCTCCTTGACCCAGCGGCGGTTGGGGCGAGCGACTTCAATTATACACACATCCACCACCCGGCATGTTTGCTCCGCCAAGTTCAGCGCATGGAATGCAGGCGTTGGTAAGCATACCCCAACGTCTAGTCCTTTAATTATGGCTCGTCGGATCAGCCATTGACTCGGTGACCTCCACGCACCGGCTACCACAATCGCCCGCACTTGGAACCGCATCAGCTGTCGCTTCACAAACTAACAGAGCCCACTTGCAACCCCCTGCCCCAGCCCGTTCGCTTTTTTCGATGCTACCCTCTCCCTCTTCAAGCGCTCCCACGCTCCCGGCGCAGGCGCCGTTTCACGTGATGACGAAGCCGATCGGATCGCGGTGCAACTTGGACTGCAGCTATTGCTTCTATCTTGAGAAGGAAAAACTCTACACCGACGCAGGCGGCATGCGGATGAAGCCAGAAGTCTTGGAGACCTATGTCCGAGACTACATCGCCGCTCAACCCGGTCCCACCGTCAACTTTGCCTGGCAGGGCGGTGAGCCGACACTGCTCGGAGTCGAATTTTTTCGCACGGCGGTGGCGCTTCAGGCGAAATATGCCCAAGGCAAGACCATCGAAAACGCCTTCCAGACCAACGGCGTCCTGCTCGATGACGAATGGGGCGCGTTCCTTTATGCCGAACGATTTCTCGTCGGGATCAGCATCGACGGGCCCGCAGCCTTACACGATGCTTACCGGGTGGACAAAGGCGGCAAGCCGACCTTTGCCCGCGTTATGGCCGGCATGCAGGTGCTCAAGCGGCACAAGGTGGAGTTCAACACCCTTACCACTGTGCACCGGAAGAATTCCCGTCAGGCGCTGGAAGTCTACCGCTTCTTGCGCGAGGTTAGCTCCGGCTACATGCAATTCATCCCGATTGTGGAACGCGATTCCGGTAGCAACGATAACGGTCTGTGGCTGGCCCCGCCCCCCGATCACGAGGACGCCGCCGCCCTCGACAGCCAAGTGACCGAGTGGAGCGTTCGTCCGTCCGAATACGGGCAATTTCTCATCACGATATTCGACGAATGGATCCAACGTGACGTGGGCAGGATATTCATCCAGCAATTTGATGCGGCCCTCGCCAACTGGATGGGCGCCCCAGCGGGGGTCTGCATCTTCTCTGAAAATTGCGGCCGCGCCCTTGCCGTTGAGCACAACGGCGATCTGTACAGTTGCGACCACTACGTCTACCCGCGCTACAAGCTGGGCAACTTGATGAACACCTCGCTTGCCACGCTGGTGGACTCCCCTGAGCAACAGGCCTTCGGACGGGCTAAGTCGGCCACCTTACCCCGTTATTGTCGCGAGTGTCCTGTGCGCTTCGCCTGCCATGGCGAATGCCCCAAACATCGCTTCCTTAAAACCCCCGCCGGTGAACCGGGCCTTAATTACCTGTGTGCCGGCTACAAAAAGTTTTTTACGCACATTGATTCGCCGATGAAAACCATGGCGGCTCTGATCGCGCAGAAGCGAGCCCCAAGCGGGATTATGCAAATACCGCGCGGCCACTGGATGCCTTCTTTCATTAGTAGTTAGAATACGTACAATGAAGCGAAACGTCCCAATGGCAGTAAATGTACCCACCGGTGAAACCAAAGCCCACAGGGCGACGTCTTTAATCAATCGAGACATAACGTCTCGATCAAATTCATCCCCATCCCCATACTTAGCATGAAAAAAATTCATCGTCTTATCATCACCACGATTGCCGCCTCTCTGTTACTGCCGATTACCGCATCTGCCGCCAAGGGCGACCGGAAAAAAGCCGGCGAACCACTACC
>RGAX01000235.1 GCA_009919985.1 Opitutaceae bacterium | reverse complement strand
GCGCCTGCCTCGGTGTCGCCTGTCTGTGCGGCCTTTTCACCGGAGGGCTCATCGTCGCGCTCGGCGTACATCCGTTTATAATCACGCTCGGCGGGATGGCGATTTTCCGTGGTATCGCCTTCGTCATCACGAAAGGCCAGTCCGTCGGCGCTTTTCCCGCCGCTTTTCGTGATTTTGTCCGCTTCGAGGTCAGCGACGGCCTGAGCTTCGTGCCGCTGATGACGATGCTGCTCGTGCTCATTGTGGGCTGGATTTTTCTTTCCCGACTCGCCGCGGGCCGCCGTGTCTACGCCGTCGGCGGCAACGAACTCGCAGCGCGTTTTAGTGGCATTCGAGTCGAACGGGTAAAGCTCGGAGTCTATCTTATTAGCGGACTCTGCGCCGGCATCGCGGCGTTACTTTCGCTCGGTTATTATGGCGCTGCTACGTCAGGTGATGGTCAAGGCTACGAGCTCAACGTCATCGCCGCAGCCGTGGTCGGTGGCGCCAGCCTAACGGGAGGCCGAGGTTCAGCCCTAGGCGTGGTGCTAGGCGCGTTAATCATTCAAATGATTTCCAGCGGTATCGTAATCCTTGGTATCGACCAAAACTACAGCCAGATCATCATCGGCTCGGTCGTCATCGCGGCGGTCGTCCTCGATCAGCTCAACACGTGGCTCTCCCGCCGCCGGCTCAGTGCCTCGGCCCACTGATTTTCTTTAACCCAAATACCTAATGAATATAATCCTACCCTTAGCACGCGCCGTGACTGCGCTGGCCCTAACCACCACCGTAGCCCTAATGGCCGCACCCCTCTCCGCCCGCGCCGCCGAGAAGCCCCGCACGATCACGATCGGTCTTGTAGCCAAATCCCAAGGTAACCCCGTCTTCCAAGCCGCTCGCATCGGCGCACAAGACGCCGCCAAAACCCTAGGCGCCAAACTCAACCTTAACATCAAAATCGATTGGCGCACCCCCAACGAAGAAGACGCCCAAAAACAAGCTGAAGCCATCGAACAACTCGTACTCTCTGGCGCCGAAGGCATCGCAGTCGCCTGTTCCGACGCTAACAAACTGACCGATGCAATCAACGCCGCCGTCAACAACGGCGTACCTGTCGCCACGTTCGATTCCGACGCACCCGCTTCCAAACGCTTCGTCACCTATGGCGTGGATGATATCGCTTGCGGCCAACAGACGATGGATGAACTCGCCAAAATCATGAACGGCCGCGGCGTAGTCGCGATCCTCGCAGGCAATCAAAACGCCCCCAACCTACAAAAGCGCGTCGCCGGGGTCCGCGAAGCCGCCAAGAAATATCCCGGCATCACTATCCGCGATACTTACTACCACAAAGAGACCCCGCAAGACGCCGCAGCTAAAGTCGAACAAGTCATGCAAGCCAATCCCGACATCACCGGATGGGCCATGATCGGCGGCTGGCCACTCTTCACCGAGAACGCCCTCAAATGGCAGCCCGGTACCGTGAAATGCGTCGCCGTCGATGCCCTCCCCGCCCAACTCGCCTACATTCGTAGCGGACATGTCCCCGTCCTCCTCGCGCAACAGTGCTACGAATGGGGCGCCAAATCCGTCGAACACCTTATCAATAAAATCGTGCTCAAAAAAGATCCCATCGCCGTTAAAGACGTGAGCGCGCTCATCCCTGTCACTAAGGACAACCTCGAGGCCTTCGCCAAAAATTGGGATAAGTGGCTCCCAAAGTGATTCGCCGCTGAAGCGCCGTGTCCGCCTACCTCGAGTTTCGCCAAGTCACTAAACGCTTCCCAGGCGTGCTAGCGCTCGATAATATTTCGTTCACCGTTGGGCGAGGCACCTGCCACGCGCTCATCGGTGAAAACGGCGCGGGCAAAAGCACCTTAGGGAAAATTCTCGCCGGGGTTTACACGGCGGATTCCGGCCAAATACTTCTCGAGGGTCGCGCCATTGCGCCCGCTACGCCGCTCGCGGCCCGTGAGCTCGGCGTCGCGATGGTCCACCAAGAACTCGCGTTCTGCCCCAATCTCTCGGTCGCCGAAAATCTCTGCCTTGGTGACCTGCCACGCCGCGCGGGTTTCGTTGACCGCGCAGCCCTCAGGGCCCGCGCCCGCACGATGCTTGCCAGCGTCGGCGCCGACATCGATCCCGACACGCTCATCGGCACTCTTTCCACTGGCCGCGAACAACTGGTCCAAATCGCCGCCGCCGTCGGCACCGGTGCCCAAATCATCGTCATGGATGAGCCTACGAGCTCGTTGTCGGCGGCGGAGACCGTCGATTTTTTTCGTCTCATCCGCACGCTGAAAGCCCGCGGCCTCACCCTCATCTACGTCTCGCATCGGATGGAGGAACTCTTCGCACTTTGCGATCATATCACTGTCCTGCGCGATGGTCGCCACATCGCCACCGAGCCGATCCCGGCCACTCAACCGGCTCGCGTTGTCACTCAAATGATCGGCCGCGAACTCCGAACCCACACCCCCGCTCATCTAGCCCGCGACCTCGGTCCGGTCCGTCTCGACGCTCAACATCTCTGCTCCCCTGGCTCTTTCATCGATATCAACCTCACGGTTCGCGCCGGCGAAATTGTCGGTATTGCCGGTATCGTAGGCGCCGGCCGCAGCGAGTTGCTCCAGGCTATCTTCGGCCTGGATCCCGAAGTTACCGGGCAAATTTCGATCGATGATCAACCACTCCCGCTCGGCTCCATCGAGCACGCTCTCGCCGCGGGCCTCGGCCTCGTTCCTGAAGACCGCAAACGCCAAGGGCTTGTCCTAGGCCTTAATTGCCGCGAAAACACCGCCCTCGCCGCCCTGCCGTTGCTAACGCACCTGGGTTTCGTACGCCGTAGCGCCGAGCGCACCCTCGCGGCCAAATACGCCCAACGTCTCCGTATCAAAACGCCGTCACTCGAAGCGCTCACCGCCGGGCTAAGTGGCGGCAACCAGCAGAAAATAGCCCTCGCAAAATGGCTCGCCCGCGATTGCGACGTACTTCTGATAGACGAGCCTACGCGCGGCGTGGACGTCGGCGCCAAAGCCGAAATTTACCAACTACTCGACGAGCTCGCCTGCGAGGGCAAGGCGTTGCTCGTAGTGTCTTCAGAATTGCCCGAACTAATCGGGCTTTGTCGGCGTATACTTGTGCTACGCGCCGGCCAAATCGCCGGCGAAGTCTCGCGCGCTTCCTTCAGTGAAGCGGGCTTGATGCAATTGATGGCCGGCGTACGCTCCGCTGCTTAGTTTTACGTTTTGCGGAGGCCGCACACCCCAGCCTCAGCTCCGAAAGGCCAAAGGAGGCGCCTCATCGGACAATTTATGCACAGCCGACCGCGCAGAATTGGCTTATAGTAGACACGTGAAAACCATCCTTACCCCAATTGATTTTTCTAGCGTGAGCGACGCTGTCATCGACGCGGCCCGCGTCCTCGCTCGAGCCTGCGGCGGCCGTATCGTAATCATGAGCGTAGCGCAACCACCCGTCATCACCAGCGACTATGGCCCGATGCTCGAAAACATCGGGGAAATCATCGCCGCGAGCGAAAAAACGATCGCCCGCCAACTCAAACGCCTCGCTGAGAAAATCGAAACGGCCGACCTGCCGATTCAAACTGTACAACTCACGGGAGCGCCAGCGCCGCTGATCTTGGAACAGGCCGAAAAAGAAAATGCGGATTACATCGTCATGGGTTCCCATGGCCACACCGCCTTCTACGATCTACTCGTTGGCAGCACGACGCACCAAGTGCTCCGCAAATCCCCTTGCCCTGTCATGATCGTTCCTCCGCCGATTAAAAAAGTAACCCACCGCAAATCGAAGTAACCTGTTCGCCCACTCCAATCCCACGGCCGCGCTAAACCACGCCGCCTCGCCCCGCGCCCGTGCGAAACGGGCGCGGAAGGGGCGATGAATATTATCATTTCGTGCTGTTGCCAAATGCGAAGGGCCTCGCTCTGTATGGCGAATGCGTCTCCCCGCCGC
>RGAX01000234.1 GCA_009919985.1 Opitutaceae bacterium | reverse complement strand
TGAAGTTCTTCTCGCGGAGTTCGCGAGCGAGCGGCGGATTTCTCGGACACGTACCGCAGGCATTGCGTCGACATGACGGCTTTCAAGCGCCAGCGTCCCGTTACGATGCGCAAGCGCCTCCAGCAGGCCAGCCTCAATCTGTAACCCTAATTCGGTACGATCAGTCATGATTTAATTCCTCAATCAATGCATGGAACAGCCGCTTCTCGTCGGCTGTGAGATCCTCTTTGTCTACCTTGGCATAAGCGACGAGCAGATAGACCGTCCGCGCGGCGGCATATGCCGAAGTCCGGATGATTTCCATAGGCAGCTAATCACGCCAGTATCGGTTATCAGTCAACTAAAAATACGCCAATAGCGTACGCCACATACGTACCGCGCAAAAAGCCATATTGATCTAAAAACGCGCGTTGATGCCTAAATCGCCAAATTATCTATCAACCGCGTCTTGCCCATCTTGGCCGCCGCCAAGAGCCGCGCCGGCCTGCCGTCAAAGTGTTGCAGTTCCTCAAGCGTGACCGCGTCGGCGAGGGTAAAATAATCCACCTGTGCAAAACCGGCGACAAGAATGTCCGCTTCGGCATGTGCAAGCGACTGGGCCACGTCACTGCCGGCGCGGATCTCTTCAGCCGCGCGGCCCAAGGCATGTGGCAAGGCCAAGGCGGCCGCGCGTTCGGCCGCCGTCAAATAGGCATTGCGCGAGGACAGAGCGAGGCCGTCCGTATCGCGCACGATTGGCACCCCCAAAATCTCTAACGCGAAATCAAGGTCGCGCGCCATTTGCCGGATGACCGCCAGTTGCTGAAAATCCTTTTCACCAAAGAGCGCGACATCGGGCTGCACCTGATTGAACAATTTTGCGACCACCAGCGCGACGCCGTCAAAGTGGCCTGGCCTCGTCCCGCCACAAAAACCGCGGCTTGGCCCGTCCACATGGACCTTCGTTGCAAAGCCCGCCGGATAAACCGTCGCCGCGTGTGGCGCCCATAAAATGTCCACAGCCGCGGCGCGCAGCATTTCCGCGTCGCGCTCCATCGTGCGCGGATAGGCGTCGAGGTCTTCATTCGGGCCAAATTGCGTTGGGTTTACGAAGATCGATACGACGACGGCGTCTGCGTGCCGCCGCGCCTCCTTGACCAGCGCCATGTGCCCGTCATGCAGTGCGCCCATGGTCGGGACCAGCGCAATGCGGCCCATTTCAGCGCGCAGGACGGAAAGCTGGTGCCGCAATGGGTCAAGTTGATTGATGGTTTGCACGGATGGGCCGCCTTGTTTATTGGCTGTGATTATCCCGCCTATGCGGGAGGGCGCGGCGGCATTTCAAGGCAAATGTCGCTGAGGGTAAGAATTTGCAGCAGTTTGGGGGAATATGGCCAAGGCACATCACATCGTTTTCGCGAACGAAAAGGGCGGAACGGGCAAGTCGACAACGGCCGTGCATGTCGCCATCGCGCTGGCATCGCGCGGCGCGCGCGTGGCGTGCATTGACCTTGATTCACGCCAACGCACCCTGTTCCGATATTTGGAAAACCGGCGCGACACCATCGCGCGGCGTAAGATCAGTTTACCGATGCCGGCGTTCGAAGTGTTTGAACATGGGTCGCAGGCATCGCTTGAAAGCCAAGTCGAGCGGCTAGGCGACGAGAATGACTTTCTGGTGTTCGACACGCCCGGGCGCGATGACAAATATGCGCGCTTTGTGGCCACGCGCGCGAATACGTTGGTGACGCCCATCAACGACAGCTTTGTCGACTTTGACCTGATTGGCCAAGTGGATGCAGAGAGTTTCAAGGTGCGCAAGTTAAGTTTTTACGCCGAGCTGATTTGGGATGCGCGCAAGGAACGGGCCAAGGCCGATGGTGTTGCTATTGACTGGGTTGTGGTCCGCAATCGCCTGCATAATATGGAGGCGCGCAATCAGCAGCGCATGACCGACGCCCTGACCGAATTGTCCAAGCGCGTGGGGTTTCGGTCCCTGCCCGGCCTAAATGAGCGCGTCATTTACCGCGAGCTGTTTCCATCTGGCTTGACGCTCATCGATAAGGGCCACCTTGGCCAATTGGCGACGGCGCATATTGTCGCGCGGCAGGAATTGCGTGAGTTGGTCACTGGGCTTGCCTTACCTGAAGTCCCTCAGGCAGCATTGCGTTAATGGGGTTTCTCGCCCTTCTCGCTGTAGCCGCAATTGGCTGGGCGGTTTGGAGTGGCAAGCTTCAACATAGGCAATTGCCGCCGGCCTTGCTTGGCCTCGCCGGCGCATTTATCGCGGCGCGAGGAAGCCTGCTCATCGGCGTGGCCGCCATCATTATTGCGGCGGCCTGGTATCGCGGCCTCGCTTTGCGGCTTTTTGGAAGAAGTGCGAAGCCGAGCGAACAGTCCGCCCTCGATGACGCTCGATTGTTGCTTGGCGTCTCGCGCCTCGATGACGCCGAGCGCATTCGCGAGCGCCACCGGACGCTAATCGCGCACAGCCATCCGGACGCCGGCGGCAGCGACACACGCGCCGCCGATTTGAACAAAGCACGCGATTTACTGTTAGATGACTTGAACAATAAACGCCGCTAGGCGCCAATCTCCCAACAATAAAAGAGGAACCCCCATGTCCCACAGCTTTCACCCCACCTCACTTCGTGAATATGACATTCGCGGCATCATTGGCGAAACATTGGGGGAGGCTGATGCCTATGCGATTGGCCGTGGGTTCGGGACCTGCCTTGTGCGCGCTGGCGGCAAGAAGGCGGCCGTCGGTTATGACGGACGGGTTAGCTCGCCAATGCTTGAGGAGGCCTTGGTCAAGGGACTGAACGACAGCGGTGTGGACGTTGTGCGCATCGGCATGGGGCCAACACCGATGCTATATTATGCCGAGGCCGTTCTGGACGACGTAGACGGCGGCATTGAAATAACCGGCAGCCATAATCCAGCCAATTATAATGGCTTCAAAATGGTCCTCATGGGCAAACCGTTTTTCGGCGCGGACATCCTGAAGCTGGGCCGCATGGCGGCGACAGGCGACTGGGTTGAGGGCGTGGGTTATTCCGAGCATCTCGATATCCTTGACCAATATGTCGCCCGCGTGGCGCAGGCGGCGCCGCAAAAGGCATTTCGCATCGGTTGGGATGCGGGTAACGGGGCGGCGGGACCGGCAATTGAAAAGCTGGTCAAGATGTTGCCTGGTGAGCACCATCTTTTGTTCGTGGAGGTAGATGGCCAATTTCCCAATCATCATCCTGATCCCACAGATCCAGAAAATCTAATTGATTTACAACGCCTTGTCGCGGAAAAGCAGCTCGATTTTGGAGTGGCTTTTGATGGTGACGGCGACCGTATTGGCGCAATCGATGGCGAAGGTCGCGTCATCTGGGGTGACCAGTTGCTGCAAATCTATGCCGCAGATGTGCTGGGCGACGTGCCTGGCGCAACCATTATAGCGGACGTCAAGGCGTCGCAGGCGTTGTTCGACCGCGTCACAGAACTGGGCGGCCAGCCCATGATGTGGAAGACCGGCCACAGCCTAATTAAGTCCAAAATGAAAGAGACCGGCTCGCCGCTTGCGGGGGAAATGAGCGGCCACATCTTCTTCAAACATGAATATTATGGCTTCGACGACGCCATTTATGCCGCCGTCCGGTTGATGTCTGCGTCGGCCAAGCTTGGCAAGAGCGTGACCGAGTTGCGCGGCGAGATGCCGGTGATGATCAATACGCCAGAAATGCGCTTCCAAGTGGACGAGAGCCGCAAATTTGCGGTGATAGACGAAGTGCTCAAGCGGCTGTCCGTGGCTGGCGCAGATGTGAACAACACCGACGGCGCCCGCGTCAACACGCCCGATGGCTGGTGGCTGCTGCGCGCATCGAACACGCAAGATGTACTCGTCGCCCGCGCCGAAGCGTCATCCGAAGAAGGCCTACAACGCCTGATGGCGCAAATTGATGCGCAATTGGCGGCATCGGGGCTGGAACGCGGGGAAACTGTCGGGCATTAAGCCCAGCGTGCACTTACCTCCCATCATTCTCGACTGGTTCGCCGAACGCGGTTGGCAGCCGCGGCGGCACCAGTCGGAGATGCTGGACGCGGCGGG
>RGAX01000233.1 GCA_009919985.1 Opitutaceae bacterium | reverse complement strand
CTGCTGCAGGAGCAGCACGTGGACCTGGCGCGCTTCTATGCGGACCACAACATCGAGTGCACGTTCCAGCGCAGCATGTTTCCGGGGCTCGTGTTCCGGTCGTCGCTGAGCAACGTGGTGCTGCTGGTGTTCCGCAGCGGGCGCGTGGTGCTGACGGGCGGGCGCGACATCTACTGCCTGAACGACGCGTGGAAGCGGGTGCTGCCGCTGCTGCGGACGTACGTGGTGAGCGACGCGGGGACAGGCGCGGAATCTGCAGGTCGCGCGGGTTTGGTATATGGCGCGCGCGGGGCTGCAGAAGATGCAAGGCACACAGCATGCGCGCGTCGACACGTCGACGGCGACGTTCCGGCTCAGTGCGCTCGAAAGCGACGCAGTGCACACGGTGGTCGAGGCGTCGCAGCAGACGCACGTGAAGCTGCTGCCGAACCACCACATGAACGCGGAGCTTGAGCTGGCCGGCTTTCATTTTACGTGCAACGCGTCGGACTCGGCGAGCGTGATGCCGATCCCGAAGACGCTGTTCGCGTGCACGGCGATGTACGAGGTGCGCGGGGCGGACGAGGCGTGCTTCAACGAGAGCGTGCTGCATCTTCTGCGCGAGCGCGAGGTCGGACGCGAGAGCCTGGCGGCGCTCGTGGCGGGGCTGAGCGCGACGGACTGCGAGCACGCGCCGAGCTTCGAGTGCATGCCGGACGACGACGAGGTCGAGGCGATCGAGGGCTTGATGTCGTTTCTGGCGCACGACCGCAGCGACCGGCGCGTGTGGACGGAGCAGCTGCCGGGCAAGGTCGGCGTGTACCACGCGTTTGTGCGCAAGAACACGAAGGACTGCATCGAGCACAAGCTGTTCATTGTGGTGAGCGGGTCGCTGCCGTTTGTCGACGACGAGATGTACCGGCTGTGGCAGGACTCGTGCACGAGCACGACGTGCGCGCAGTTTGTGTGTGCCGAGGAGACGCAGTGGCTGCGCGCGGCGACGGTGCGGAACCATAACCGCGTGGCGGCGCTCGTGTCGGACGCGCTGGACCTGCCGCTGACGTGCATGATCGACACCGAGGACCCGACGAAGGCGCGGCGCGCGGCGCACCCGACGACGGTCACGTTCCAGCACGACATCTATTTGGACAGCAGCCGCAACGCGGTGCATGTTGTGAACAGCGGGTGCTTTCTGGACAAGAGCCAGAACGGGGTGCTGTTCGAGATGCACGCGGGCGAGGGCTTCTGGCTGTTCCAGGGCCCGACGGACAACGCGGGCGGGAACTCGTACGGCACGGTCTTCAACTCGAGCGCGCAGGGCTCGTGCTTCCCGTCGGCGACGGTGCGGTATCACGAGAAGTTTGCGGGGCGCGGCGCGGTTGTGGTGTCTGCGCGCAAGGCGAACGCGGCGCTGCTGTGCGAGGACAGCGACGACGCCGAGCACCTGTCGCTCTTTCCGGAAGAGGCGTTCCTGCGCCGGTGCGAGATGCTCGGGTTCAACCGCAACAGTCCGGTGATCAGTTTGATGCCCGTGCTCGCGTTCGTGCGGAAAGACGTGGTGTGAGGCGAGAAAAAAGAGATTGTGTAATATCTTGTTTTGATATTTAACACGAATAAAACACTTACATGTCTACTGCTATTGATGAGAAACAACTACGCCGCGCACACGAGCTTTTATGTGATTGGACCATAGATTTTGTTGTTCTGGACAAGAAATGCTTTGAGTTGGATGAAGAAGAGCATGCTATGTGCATCGAGAACGGCCATCACATTCCTAACCGATTCAAGAAAGATTTAGGGCCAGATGTAGCTAGATACGTTCTGGGAATGCAAAAGCTCAAAGACGATGTCGAGACCTTGTTGCAAGCGCCGCGTGATACGTCGAAACGGATGATGGTGGTATTTGATCTCAACAAACTTGACGAGTTGGAGAAAAAGGCGAGAGATGATTTGAAATGTTTTCTGCATCCAGACAGGGATAACTATAACCAGCATACGACGAACTTCTGGAAAGGAGGAAGATTATATAATATCTTGGGAATCTTGCAACACATGAGGAGGGCCGTGGGGATACCTGTGACATCAGACCAGAAGAGCGTCGTGCGGACAAGTGAGATGGCTCACTTCACTGACCACGAAAATGAACAAAACGTAGGCATGAGGCTTTTGTTGACGAAACTACAAGCGGCGGTTTGACTCTAGAGCGTCCTGCACGAGAAAAAGACAAGGTCGGCAGGCGTCAACAACAACAGAAACGGGCAGCAATGCGCTTCGACTGCGTGCTGGCGGACGCGGACGTGCTGGCGCGCGGGGCGACGGCGACGGTGTTCCGCACGCGCGTCGACGGCAACGCGGCGGTCGTGAAGCGCATCGAGAACATCGTCGACGTCGCGCACACGCAGTGGCGCAAGAACGCGCCGGCGGCAGTGAACGTGAAGCGCGTGATCGACAAGGAAGTCGCGCTGCACGCACGGGTGAGCGCGCTGGGCGTGGCTGCGTCGCCTGCGCTGCACGGCGTCGTGCGCCTGCAGGACGGCAGCATCGAAGTCGCCGGGACGCAGATGCAGCGGTGGACGTACCTTCTGTTCATGGAGCACGTCGCAGGCGAGACGCTACGCGAGTTTCTGTGGCGGCGGCGGCGGCAGCTGTGGCGCGACGACGCGGCCGCGCTGGTGCAGGCGCTGCGCAGGACGTGCGCGGCGTTCGCGGCGCACGGCGTGGTCGTCGGCGACCGCATGAATCCGAGCAACATCATTGTCAAGGAATGTGCGCAAAAGGCGACGTACGAGCTCGTGTTCATTGACTTCCAGAACGCGAAAAAGTGCAGGGACATGTTCACGCGACCGGCGTGGCTGATCTGCGTGGCCTGCGCGAGCACGGAGCACGCGTGTGATGAAAAGGGACGCCGGACGCGCAACGGCTGCGCGGTGAAGGGCGGCACGGTGGTACAGCGTGCGCGGCGCATCTACACTGAAGTTACATCGCAGACGGACGATCTATAAAGCAGGATACCAGCGATTCGATGGACGACCCGTTCTTGCCGTCATGGCTGATTGCGTTCCCGGTTGTGGGGTTTTTCATTTGTTGCTATACCGTGATCGATGCCTGTAAGAGAGAACGACTCAAGCGTGAAAGGGAAAACGCTGGTGGTCTTTAGCATGTCTTTCGGAACGCGGAACTCACGTCGCAGACGGACGATGTATAAAGCAGGATACCAGCTCTTGGATGGACGACCCGGCCTTGCCGTATGTGATTGCGTTCTTGGGTTTAGGGCTTTTCGTTTGTTGCTGTGTTGTGATTCGCGGGAAACGACTGGAGCGTGAAAGGCAAAACGCTGGCGGTCTTTAGCATGTATTTCGGAATAAACCTTATATAACGCGCTGTCGGTGGACTCATGCCAGAGGTTGACACGGAAGACTTACTAAAGATACTGAGACAATTATTGCAAGTTACGCAAGAATTGCGAGGTTTTATTCCGGCTACGAGCAAAACAAGCGATGTTGTGCCGAAACTGCCCGCAGGGCCACCAGGCGGTGGAATCTACTTCCCTCACACTCCAGACACGATCAAATCGTGCCTCTATTGCGGTATATCTAACCACAAGCCAGACGTTTATAAGGCCTGCGTTGTGTTCTTTCCTTGCAAGCACTGTGTTTGTTGTACGGCTTGCTGGAAAGAATTTTACGCTGCACCCGGTAACGGGGGCGTCAGCGCACTTGTTCGACTTGGTGCTCCGCCTTGTAAGGCGTGCCGTACAAAAGTTACACATGGAAAAGGTTTGGTCAGCCTCGAAAACACGAAAGAGTGGAACTCCGTCAAGTTCAAGGAAAAGAACGAATATCTCGGAGACGGCAACGCTCTGGTATAAAAGAAGGCGCGCGGCGGTGCATGGATTTCGTGGTGTTTACGGGCATCGTGGTGCTGGCGGCGACCGGCTGTCTGGGCGCGTGGGTGCTGCATCTGTACAGGACGTATGTGGAGATACGGCGCGAAGGCGTCGCGTTCCGAGCGCAGGCGCGGGCGAAGCCGCGCGTTATGGCGGACGTCTCACAAAACCTGCGCACGCGGCGAGTTCCCGTTTTTCGCAGCGACGTATGCGCGCGTGAGGTCGTCGGCGCGGGCGAGCTGCGAG
>RGAX01000232.1 GCA_009919985.1 Opitutaceae bacterium | reverse complement strand
CCAGCGGGCTGAGCGAACGGCACGCGGTTGGACGGGTCGTCGGTAAGGCACATGCGGAAGCAGTAGGCTTGGAGTTTTTTATCGGCGGCACCGAACTCGCCGGGCGGCTCGGTGCTGATGCGTGGGAGTACGCCGCTCTTGGGGTCACCGGGGACAACGTAGGGGCTGATTTTTTCTTTTAAGACGCCGAAGTGGTGGCGGTGGTGAAGGACGCCGGTTTGGACCCCGTTCAACTCTTCGTTGTACTGGGCGCGGGCCTCGCGGCCGACGTGGTAGTCGAGGCCGGCGGCGGCCATGAGGTCGCCCTCGTAGGTGGCATCGAGAAACATTTTCCCCGCGTAGGTTTTGCCGCTGAGGGTAGTGATCGAAGTGAGGCGAGCACCGGATTTTTTTACGCCCGTGGCGCGGTCGAGCCATTCGTCGCGGATGACCGGCAGTTGGAATTCGCGGACGAGCTCTTCGAAGACGTTCTCGGCCACGTGGGGTTCGAAGATCCACATGGTGCGATTGACCCCATCCATGGCGGGCGTGCCTTGGCCTTTGTTGCCGTAGTCGGATTTCTGCTGCTGGCGCCAGGCGGTGGGTTGGTCGTAGTGTTGCCAGACGCGGTGGTAGAAATCGCGGGCGAGGCCGCCGATGACGGATTTGTCGCCGGTATCGGTAAACCCGAGACCGCCGGCGGAGAGACCACCGAGATGTTTATCGGGTGAGACGATGATGACTGAGGGTGGCAAGGAGGGATCGGAGCATGACAGGGTAGGGTAGGGTAGGGTTGGATTTGGGCGGGTAGAGCCCGCCAACTTTGGAGTTATTAGTAGGCTCCTTTGATTGCGAAGGTCCAGGATTGGCCGACGGTCTCGTTGCGCGTAATTGCAGTGGGGCCGGTGATAAATTTCTGCATATTGATGTAGGGCGTATCGAGCAGGTTGCGCACACTGATCGATAGGCTGTAAGTCTGGTTTAGGCGCCAGCTGCCGCCGGCGTCTAGGTTAGTGCGGTGGCGACGATAAGTGGTGCCGGCGAGGTTCGTGTTAACGTCGTCGGACCAGTTCCAATTGCCGTAGAGATTGAGTTTATTGAGCGTGTAATTGAGGCCTCCGCTGGCGAGGTGAGGCGTGAGATTGGCGCGGGGGACTTCGGCGTAGAGCCGCGTGTAGCTACCCCGCACGGAGAGGCGTTTAAAAAGGGCGCCGAAGAAGCCGAGGCTTTGGTTGTACTCAAGCTCCATGCTGCGGATCTTGATGCGATCGGTGCCGTTATCGGTGGTGATGAATTCGTAGCCCTGGAGCTCGTCGTCGCCGGTGTAGCCGAACTCTTGGGCGCTCAAGCGGTCGGTGATAAAGAGATTTTTCACGCTGCGCTCGGTGAAGGTGGCGGCGAGTTGGCCGATGGGTTCGAAGTAGTAGGCCACACGGGCGGCGTAGTTATCGGATAATTCCGGTTTCAGCCGTGGATTGGGCGTGGTGACGGTGAGGGCGGTGTCGTTGATGGTCCAGACGCCGGCGAGGTTGACGTAGGACGGGCGGCGGATCGTCGAACTGTAGCCGAAGTGCAGGTCGAGGTTGCGTGCGAGGTTGTATTTGAGGGAGGCGCTAGGAAAAAAGTTGTGGTAAATGCCGGTGCGCGAGACGCGGGGCTGGGAGAGAAATTGGTAGTTGATGCCGGGGATGGTGGTGGCGACGCCGGCGGCGCTGACGGGGAAGCCGGCGGCGCGGACCTCGGCGGGCGTGCGGGTATCGGCTTCATTGGCTTCGGTGGTGGTTTCTTCCCAGCGCAAGCCAGCGCGGGCGGTGACATTTTTGATTTTGGCCGTGCCCATGAAGAAGCCGGCGTCGATCCGCTCGTAATAACGGCGGCGGCGGGCGACGTAGGATTGGTAGTAGTTGTCGTCGTTGGTGCCCCAGGTTTGGCGGAAGGAGGAGGGGTTATTTTTGTAGAGTTCGCCGATGGCGCGCAGGTTGGGCATGAAGACGCTGGCTCCGGAAAGGGAGGTGGCGCTGCCGTCGTTCATGGCGAGGGAGTATTCCCATGGGGAGCGGTAGGCGTCCCAGGCGCCGCGGGCTGGGATGACCCCGCCAGGAGCGTAGTCGTAGCGTTTGGCGAGTTGGTCGTCTTCGAATTTTTGGATTTGCTGGCGGGTTTTGACCCCGCTCTTCCAGATGACGGGGAGCCATTTGGCGGTTTTGAGGGTGCCGATGACTTCGCCGCTGAAAAGCACGGTGCGGCCAAAGCGGCCGTCGTTGGCGGTCAAGGTCGGGTTGGTGTAACTGGAGCCGAGGGCGATGTCGGGGCCGGCGATTTGGGTGAATTTCCAATCACTGGAAAGTAGCGAGGAGCGCGAGGCGCGATACGTGATGCCGTTGGCGATGGGTGAGTTGGTGTCGCGGATCGATTGGTGGCGGCCCATGGGGTCGTACCAGCTGGTGGAATCGGAGTAGGCACCCTTGGCTTCGAGCTCGAAATTTCCGCGCTTAAAAAGAGCGCGCGGGATCAGGGTGAAGGTCTCGCCCATTTTAGAGACCGCGACCGGATTGACTTGGACGGTGCCGGAGGTGGCGGAGGTAAAGTTGAGCAAGGGATTATCGCCGACGACTTGGCTGCGGGCGCCGGTGCTGGAGTTGAAGATAACGGTGCGTTGGGGCGTCCAGAGATCGGCGTAATTGTAGATCGTGACCAAGCCGACATCGAGGTAAGGGTTGATGCGATAATCGGTGGTGAGGGTGGTGGCGAAACGCTTGTTGAAGCGGGGCGCCCACTGGAAGTTGAGCGTGGTGGGGACGAGCGGACGGGTGTCGGTGCTCGTGACAGCGGTGCTGTAGGCGGAGGAGGTGATGAGGGCTTCTTGGTAGACGTTGGACTCGCTAATGTTGAGCACGACACCGAGTTTTTTATCCAGGAAACGATCGGAGTATTCGAAGATGCCGCCGGGGCGGATTTTGTAGTTGGTGCGGTCCTCGTCGGGCCCGAGGGAGCGACCGGTTTTCATGGCCTCAGAGTGGGCCTCGACGTTGGCCTGCCAGGAGACGCGTCGGCCGACGCGGTCGAAGGCGCGTTTAGTGCGAAGGTTGATGGTGCCGGCAGGGGCGTTGGCATCGACATCGGCGCTGACGGTCTTGTTGACCTCGATCGATTCCATGGAGTTGAGGGAGGCCATTTCCATGGTGAAGGAGCGAGCGGCGCCGGAGCCGGAGTTGTTGGCGTCGGTGCTGGCAAGGGCGATACCGTCCATGGTGACGGAGGTGTATTCGGAGCCAAGGCCGCCGAGGCGCACGGTACGGACCTCGCCGTAGAAAAGGTCGAGTTCGACGCCAGGAAGGTGTTTCAGGAATTCTCCGACGTTACCCTCGGCGTTGTCGCCAAACGCGTCGGAGGCGACCGTGTTTGTAATGTTCATGGAGTTACGCTGGTCCATGATGGCTTTGGCGTTGCCCTCGCGTTCGGAGGCGACGGTGAACGCGGCGAGCTTGATGGTGCCATCGATCCCGGTGGTAGCGTCCTGGAGGGTGCTGATGAGTTCGATATTTTTGGTGGTGGTGGCGCCGCCGGCGATTTCGACGGGGATAGTGACCGTGCGGTAGCCTGCATAAGTGACAACGAGAGTGAGGCGGCCGGCCGGTAGGGTGCTGAACGAAAAAAAGCCCTCCGCTTCGGAGACTGTGGTAGCCCCGGTCTCGACCAAGCGGATCTGGGCGTTGCGGACGTATTCGCCGGTGGCGGGGTTTAGGACGCGGCCCGAGAGGCCGCCGGCGGCGTTCGCCGTTTGGGCCGAGAGTAAGCAATTCGAAACGAGGCACAGGAGCGCGGTGAACGCGCAGCGGAAGGATAGACGCGGCATGACTTTTAGGATTATTAGGGGGAGTAAGATCTAAAATCACCTAGGGGGGTTAGGTGGCTTGGATTATCAGCAGAAAACTACGGCGAGCTGAGCAAAAAAGCTCCCTATCGTTTTGCAATCGCTCAGGTGGGCGTGAGTTCGACGCTGCAGGCTGCAACGCTTCGATCACCGTTCGCGCGCGGCGGTGTGGCGGGGATCAGAGAAGGCAGACGTTTGAAACGGGCGCGCGGCGAAGGGCGCTGGGCGGGATCAGACGGTGTCGGGGATCGCGTAAGTGAGGCGTTGGGGTTCGCGGAGGAGTTGGCG
>RGAX01000231.1 GCA_009919985.1 Opitutaceae bacterium | reverse complement strand
GCTATCACCACCGTCAATGCCGCGCTCAAGCCCACGCAGACCAACGCCTACGATGTCTCGCTTGAATACTACTTCGCGAAGACCGGCGTGTTCTCCGTCGGTGCATTCCGCAAAGACTTCCGCGATTTCGTCGGTGGCAGTGTGCCACAAGCCGCCACGCTCGCCGTCCTCGAATCCCTCGGCATCCCCGATGCAGCCAACTTGCTCGCCTCTGCCGCTGCGACAAATCCCTCCGCGAGTGTGACCGTAGCTACACGCTCAAATGTTGGCTCGGCCCGCGTCTCCGGTGTCGAGTTTAACTACTCGCAAGTCCTAGACGTCGACGCCTTCCCAACTTGGACAAAAGATTTCACGGTCTACGCCAACGGTCAGCAGATGCACCTCGAAGGATCTACCCTTGCTGACTTCAGCAACTTCATTCCTGCCAGCGGCAGCTGGGGTGTTAAATACAACAAGAACAAATTCGGCGCTCAGGTTAACTGGAACTACCGCGGTCGCCAACGCCTCGCTCAACAAAGCATTACCTACAACGGTCTCGCTCACACGGACGAGGGCTTCTTCGATTACTTCAAGCCCCGCATCTATACCGACATCAACTTCAACTACCGCTTCTCGAACCTTATAGGCTTGTTTGTTAACGCGCGTAATTTGACCAACGTCGCCCAAGACGCGCAGCGCTACGGTCCGGTCTCCCCAAGCTGGAGCCGCACCTATCGCCGCGAAGAATTCGGCGTGCAGTACACGATCGGCGTGAAGGGCACGTTCTAAACCCTAGTTCGACTCGTGATCCTCTCAGCCGCGCGGAATCCACCGCGCGGCTTTTTTCTGCCCACCTCGGCCGTTCTCTGTTTCAAAAATCCCCGTCGCCTCATGCCCCGCTTTCTTCTCATCGTCGTTTTCATGGCTGTCGGCCTCGCGCCGGCCGTGCGCGCCAGCTTTACCGCCACACATTTTTTCCCGGCCAATGGCGCAACGTCGGTTAACCCCGACACCCCGCTGCGTCTCACATTTCCCGCCACACCGATCCTCGGCGCCGCCGGCCAATTCCGCATCCACGATGCGGCCACGCACGCCATCGTCGCCACGCTCGACGTCGCCGCGCCCGTCGCCTCCAAGACCATCGGCGGGCTCGATCATTACAACTATCACACCGTTCTCATCACCGAGCGCGAAGTCACCTTGTTCCCGCCGCCAGGCGCGCTCGCCTACGGCCACCGCTACTATGTCGCCGCCGACTCAGGTGCGCTTAAAATTTCCAACGAAATCTCCGTCGCGCTCGAGTCGCCCAGCGCATGGTGCTTCACGACCAAGTCCGTCCGGCCTGCTCCAGGCGCCTCGCGTCTCGTCGTCGCGGCCGATGGCTCCGGCGATTTTTCCACCGTGCAGGCCGCGCTCGATTACATCCCCGCGGGCAACACCACCCCAGTCACGATCTTCGTCCGCAAAGGCACGTATCGTGAGATCATCTTTTTCACCGACAAACACGGCGTCACGATCCTCGGCGAAGACCGCCGCGCGACGATCCTCGCGTATCCCAATAACGCCAAATTCAACGGCTCCGGCGGCAATCCTTTCGCTGGCCGCACGGCCAATCCGAGTGCCGAAGTCCCAAAGCGGGGCGGCAATATTTATCGACGCGGGATGTTCCTCGCGCACCGCGTGAATGATTTCACCCTCGCCAATCTCACGCTCCATAACACCACTCCGCAGGGCGGCACGCAGGCCGAGGCGCTCATCGTCAACGGTACCAGCATCGCGCGCACGATCATCAAGGACGTCGATTTCTACAGCTTCCAAGACACAATCCAGATTAATGGTCAGGCCTATCTTTCCAACTGTTTCATCGAGGGTGACGTCGATTTCATGTGGGGCACTGGACCTTCGTTTTTCGAGAATTGCAATGCACGCTCCCTGCGCAGCGGCGCGTATTTCACACAGATTCGCAACCCCGCCACGAATCACGGCTTTGTTTTTGTGCGTTGCACGTTTGAAGGCGCACCCGGCGTCACAGATAATTTTATCTCGCGCATTGAACCGCACCGTTTTCCGCACAGCGAGGTCATCCTAGTCGATTGTGTGCTCGGCCCCGCCGTCGGCGCCGTAGGCTGGCAACTGCAACCCGCACCCGTCGGCACGCCGCCCGGCGCCACCGCTGATCTGCAATTTTGGGAGCACAACAGCCGCGCTCCCAATGGTGAGCCCTTCCCGGTAAGTGGTCGCCATTCGGCCTCGCGACAACTGCAGACCCCGAGCGACGACGCGCTGATTTCCGATTATCGCAACCCCGCGTTCGTGCTCGGTAGTGGCTGGCAACCTCGCCGCGCGCCGATATTTAAGCCTTAAACTTTGCCTCGCCGTTTAACTTTATAAGCATCGTGCTCTTTGCCTCCGTCGCACCGTCGCACCAACTTAGCCCTTAGTTTTTAATCATCATGAAACTCCGACCCGTGTTCCACGCCCTCGCCGCTCTGGCTTCTGTTTCTGTGCTGGCTGCCGCCGAGCGGATGCTCGTCAGCGTCACGCACGACCTCGCCATCGCTCGTCCCTCCGAAACCGTTGTCGTACCATGGTCGCAAGTGAATGCCGCGCTGCCCGGCGCGATGCTCCAGCGCATCGCAGTTAAAGACGCCGCCGGCCACGTCCTACCTTACCAAGTCACCAACCGGCGATGCGCTGGAGCATCGCCGTTAAAGACTCCGCTGGTCATGTTCTGCCATACCAAGTCACCAACGTCGCCCCGCAAGCCAAGGATCCTAAAGGTGTTGGTATCGCCTACGGTGAACTCATTTTCCAACACGATTTTGCTGCCGGCGAAAAATCCGCAACCTTCACCGTCGAGAAAATCGACACCGTTGCACCAGTGTTTCCGATCAAGACCTTTGGTCGTTACGTGCCGGAGCGCCTCGATGACTTCGGCTGGGAAAACGACAAGATCGGTCATCGCACTTATGGACCTGCGCTCGCAGCGCCCGTCCTTCCTGGCGTCACCAAAGAAGTACTCGTCACCAGCGGTCTCGACGTTTGGTGCAAGCGCGTGAACTACCTCATCGTCGACCGTTGGTACAACAAGGGGCATGACCACTACCACAAAGACGAAGGCGAGGGCATGGACATGTACCAAGTCGGGCCTTCCCGCGGTTGTGGTGGCTCGGGTGTTTGGGACGGAAAAACCCTCTACGTCGGCCGTAATTACAAATCTTGGAAAGTGATTACCAACGGTCCCGTTCGCACCGTGTTCGAGCTCACTTATGACGCTTGGGACGCCGCCGGCACGCAGGTTTCCGAGGTGAAGCGCTTCACCGTCGATGCCGGCCACAACCTCGACCAAATTGAGAGCACCTTCAGCGTTGCCGCTGACGCCCCCAAGGAAATCACCGTCGCTATCGGCTTAAATAAAACTCCCGCCGATAAAAACCAAGACGCCTCCGTCGCCCTCACTTCCTCCGCTGCCACGGGTACGCTCACCCAATGGGTGACACAAAAAACCAATGGCGAACTAGGCACCGCTTTGATCATGCCCACGGGCGCCTTTGTCGGATTCACCGCTGATTCTCTCAACGAGCTCATCCTCGCCAAGGCTACTTCTGGCCAACCGCTTCGTTACTACGCGGGTGCCGGTTGGAGCAAAGCCGGCGAATTCAAATCGCAGGCCGACTGGAACGCTTACGTCGCCGCTTGCGCCATGCGCGCCGCCTCGCCGATCAAAATCACCGTCGCTTCCAAATAAATCAGCCCTCAACGTTCGCGCTTAAATTTTCCCTTATGAAACTCCATTATTTTCCTACGCCCGCTGCGACTAATACGCTCTCTACCGAGCAGCTTCGCGAGAGCAGGCATTTCCATACCTCGGTCGGCACCCATGGAGAGGATCGCCTGGCCCATGGCGATGTGTTGTTCGCGCAGCTTGAGGCCGAAGTGGTTCTCCACGAAGCGGACCACCTCGGGGCTGATTCGGCGAGCGAGCTTCACACCTGCCTTGAGCGTGAGCGGACCGATGAAGCGGCTGAGAACGCTCGCCCAAGGGGCGGGCTTGCCGATGGCGCGCGAGAGCGCGTCCGTCTCTTTGGCGGCGTCGAGCGTCGTTGCAAGCAGCTCTGCGTTTGCGAGCGCGGCGTCGACCGTACCGCCAGGCGCGAGGGCGGCGATGAGCGGGTAGAA
>RGAX01000024.1 GCA_009919985.1 Opitutaceae bacterium | reverse complement strand
CGGTTCTTGGCCTCCGCTTTCACGCGGATCTCGTAATAGCCGTCGGCGGGTACACCCTTGGCGAATGCCAGCAGCGGCCCATAGGCGCCCTCGTGCCGGATGGATTGGGGCGACTCGTAAAGGCACATGAAACGAAAATTATGAACTTTGCCGTGGGAGCGGAGCTCTCCTTGTTGTTGGAAATTATCGGTAAAGCGCCAGGTGCGCTCGGCGGGCGGTTCGGAAGTGGAGAGAGCTTTTTCGACGATCTGGTCGGCCGCCTCGACGTATTGGGCGAGCAGGTACCCGGAGGTTTTCAAAGCGTCACCGATGTTGTCCATGTGTTGGACCGATTGGTCGCGCGGGAACTTCGTCGTCGGGTCAAACATCGTCATATTAAGCGCGAAGAGATCGCCGACGGTGTTCAGATATTCGCGTCGATTGAGACGACGGAGGATGGTTTGACCGCCGATGCTGGCCAGACGCACTTGGGCCTCGGAGGCGAGTTGGGTGAGGTGGGCGACGACAGCGGCGACCTCGGTGGGCACAGGATGCTTTTTTGCTTTCTCGGGGGGCATCTCACCAAGGTTGAGCTGGTCGATGATGTCTTGGATCTCAATTAACGTGTCGGCGTTGACGATAGGCAAGGTGAGTTGGTCGAACCTACGCTCGGCCTTTTGCTTTTCTGGACCGTGGCACTCGGTGCAGTAGGTGCCGAGAAAGCTCTGGATCGCAGGCGCGGCGAGGTCTTGGGCGCCGAGCGCAACCGGAATGGACGCGAGCGTGCAGAAAAAGGCGCCGACCAGCAGGCAGCTCAACGGGAACCGAACTCGCGCCACGATCATATCAGGAGAGTTCGAGGCCACGAAGGGTGCCGGTGCTGAGCGCGAAGCGATCCGTCTCCACCCCGAAGCGTTGCAGCAAGCTCAGGTAGAGATTCGAGAGCGGCACGCGGCCGGTGCCGGTGGTGGGATAGGCGCGGTGTTCGCCGTGTTTGAAACCGCCGCCAGCGAGGATCATCGGGAGATTGGAGTTGGTGTGGGCGTTGGCGTTGCCCATGCCGCTACCGAAGAGAACGCTCGTGTGGTCGAGGAGATGGCCGTCGCCGTCTTCGAGCGATTTCAGCTTTGTGAGGAAACGGGCAAATTGCTCCATCTGATATTTTTCCAGTACGAGGAGACCGTCGATGTTTTCCCGCACTTGCCCGTGGTGGGAGAGCGCGTGGTAATCCTTGCGAAGCCCTAGCGCGGAGGCTTCGAAACCACCCGCGATCTCTAGGGTGGCGATGCGGGTTGAATCGGTCTGGAGCGCAAGGGCGATGAGATCGTACAGAACCGGGAGGTCGGAGACGAATCCGGTGTTCGCGGGCTCGGCCATACCGGGTTTCGGCTTCGGGACGTGAGCCCAGCGTTTGCCGAGTTCCATCTGGCGTTCGACGTCGCGGACGGAGGTGAAATACTCGTCAAGTTTTTCGCGGTCGCGGGAGTCGAGTTGGCGGTTGAGGGATTTGGCGTCGCCTTGGACCGCGTCGAGAATCGAGCCGTGGAGATGAAAACGATCTTCGGCGCGGGCGGCATCCTGCGCGTTCTCGGTGATGAACAATTTTCGGAAGAGTTCTTTCGGGCCGGGGATGGGAGGAACGCGGGTGCCGCTACGGGTCCAACACATTTGGCAACCGCCGTGCAGACCGTCCTCGGAGCCGATCGTAAGCGCGGAGAAACGGGTGGCACCACCGATGGTCTCGGCGGCGCGTTGATCCACGCTAATGTTGCCCTCGGGCATGGATTTGGCGTCCATGCTGCGGATGCCGCTGAGGTAGGAATGAATCGCGAAGTGGCCGCCCTTGAGACCGTGATCGAGTCCGGAGAAGAGCGAGAAATCTGGGCGGTGCGCGGCGAGCGGTTGGAGGAGGGAAGGCAGCGCGAAGTCGCGACCGGTCGCGGTGGGAAAAAATGCGGGTTGGTAGAAGCCTAGCATGTTGCCGATAGCGACCATGCGCTTCGGGCGAGTCGCGCCGATGACGGCACCGGGTTTGCTCGCGACGCCGAGACCGGCGCCGAGCACGCGGGTCGATAGGGATTCGAGGAGCGGCAGTGCAAGCGAGATACCTGCGGCGCGCAGGAAAAAGCGGCGATTAACAAGCTGGGGTGATGTTTTCATTTTTGGGACACAGTGCCGATTCTCGATGCAACAGGAACAATGACGCAGATTATGATGCGGGGTTGCGTGATGATTTCAGGCAAATTTAGACAGCGTCGTGGCACTCCAGGTTAGACGGGGTGCGTCAGTCTATCCGATTCTCGCCGCGATTCTCAGCCTGCTGAATCGTCACCGGCCAACCGGGAAACTGATTAGTCGTCTTACCGTCGGTGGAATCGATGAGGAAGCGGAACGAATCGATGGCATAGGTTTTTTTCGCCGGATCGAAGGTGATGAAGCCGAAGCCGCTACCTTTTTCGTGGGCCTTGTCGTAGCGGTTAGGGGCTTTGCCGACTGCCGGATTGCCGACTGCATAGACATAGACCTTGTTGCCGAATCCATCGAGAAACTCGCCCGTATCAGCTAAGCTGTGCTTAGGGCGATTTGTGTGCGGCAGGCCCAGGTCATCCGGGCGCCACCAGCGCGGATAGCCGGCGGCGATAGCAGGCGTGCAAAAAGACCACATGCTGTCGCGCTGTTTTCTGACGCCATATTGGACGAGGGTCGTGATGTGCTGATCGCCGTTGATGTGGAGGGCCATCGCCGGACGCAAGATGTCGATCGCGCGATTGCGCGGCGTTTGCGGCCACGCACCCGAGTCGAGGTCGCCCTTGAGGTAGCCGTCGTAGCTGCCGTGGTGAGTGGCTACAGCGGCAAACACGGTCTGGCTCAGGACGGCTTTGAGCGAGTGGCCGCGCCAGTCCTGCGCCCACTTTTTCAGAAACTCTTCCTGCCGCTCGCCTAGGAGAACCAACCCCGGTTGGTCGAGGGCGCTGCAGTCGAACTTCGGATTAATTACATGGTCGGCCCGCGGGCCATCGGTCTTCACGTGTCCGGGGCCGCTTTTCCACTGGCGGTCGGCGATGATCGCGAAACTGACGCCGCCATATACCATATCGCCGAAATAAACGCTGATGTCCTGCTGGCCCGGCGTCGGGTCGTGTGGGTCGGGATGGTGCGAGACGTGGGTCCGATGCACGGCGTTGACCATCCGGGCGGGTTCGACGTATCCGCCGCTGGAGGCCGCCGTGGGGTCGGCCGCAGGGTTGGTCATTTTCGCGCCGCCTTCCCCCCAGATGTTGCCTTGGAAAACGTCGTGATCGTCGGGCAGACAGAGCGTGGGACTGTGGCGCATTACTTCGCGGAACGCCCAACCGAACTGGTAGAACTTCCGCAGGTAGTTGAGGATCGCCGGGCCGGCCGGCTCACGTATGATGCCGAAGCCGCCGTGGCTTTCATAGATTTGATCGCCGGAGAAATACACGAGGTCGGGTTTCAGCTTCGCGACGTTGCGGGCCACCGGCTCATAGGGGAAACCGTAGTCGTTCTGACAGGTCATTGCCGCCATGCGCAGCGGTCGGTCTACGGGATTCGCTAAAATTGTGCCAGTCCACTCGTCAGGCGTCACCGTGCCGTCGCGATGTTTCTGGCGATACACGAGCTTGTAGGGCGTGGCTTGTTTTTCGTCCCACTGCGGGATGCGGAAAGTGGCGACCCAAGCGTCGGGATCGAGTTTGGCCTCGCCTAGAGATTGCCACGCACCGCTGCGCTGCACGTGAAGCTCCACCACTTGGCTGTCGTCGCGGCCCATGGGGCCGGTCAGCGCGCTTATTTTCATTACGAAACCGTCGGGCGTGCGGGAGTCACTTAGCGAATACATGGACCACAGCAGCGGTCCAAATCGCTGGGCGGGGCTGATCGTGAAGGCCTCGCCCGTCATTTTCCAATCGGTAAAGCGGTAGCGCGACCGTCCCGGACTCACCCCTTTAGGGGCGGCCTTGGCCGCATTTTGAACTCCCTCCGGTCCGTAGTTGCTCACGAGGGCAACGTTGCCGAGGAGGCTTTCGGTTGGGACGGTGTGGATGAGTTTTCCCAGATCGGTCTCGGTGTCAGCCGTGCGGGCTACGAGCGTAAGCGTGATTGAAGTGCCGCTGGCGACCCCGGAGAGCAGTAGTCTGATATTCTTTGATTCAACCGGGGCTGAAAGGGGGCCAGTCTTCGGTCCGAGCAGCAACTGGCCGTCCGCCACGCCGGCATTGATGCCCCGAGCCACGAAACAATTGCTACGGTATTCGTTGAGCTCGCTCCGCACGCCGACGCGAAAGCCAGCCCCGTTATCTTTGCCTCGTACCTCGAGTTGAGAAACCTGCACCGACAGGGTGAAGCCCTTCTCTGGGTTCGTGATTTGATGCGTGAGCGAGTGGATACTCCGATTGCCGCCTAGACTCCTGCATTCCGCGCCACCGTCAGCGACCTGCCAGTCCTCCATCGGATTCGCCCAAAATTCGCCACCGAGCCAGACACGGTCATGAGTCCGGCTCCAGGCGTCGATTGGTTTGGCTTCAGGGGTGCGGGGCGGCGCGGCCTCAGCCGCGCTTGTTTTGATTCCGGTGGCCGCGCCGACGACGGTGGCGGTGGCGATCAGTTTGATGGCTGCGCGGCGGGAAATAGGCTCATGCATGGGGTAAGGTTTGGAAAGCGTATCCTCGGTGGTTTTGGCGGTGCCAAGCTCAAGGGGTTTCAACGATCGAGTAAATACTATCGAAACGTGGCCGCCAACCAAGTTGACGGCGGATCAGTTCGCTCCCGGCCACCCCCAATAGCGGGATCGCCGGCGCGCTGTCGATGACTCAGCAGAGAGGTCGCGCTCATAAAATTTCCTCCTGCAAAATGGACCACGCAATTGCTCCTGCTGCGGGTCGCGTGACAAAAATTTCAGGTGAGCGACCGTAGCGTGCGGCGAAGTCGCTGGTGACCGTGTTGCTCACGGACTTGATCACGGCGGATTGAACCAGAGCCACGGCCGATCCCCCGAAGCCGCCGCCGGTCATGCGACAACCGGCCACACCCTCAATCTGTTGGGTGGTGGCGGCGATGAAATCCAATTCGGCGCAGCTTACACGGTAATCATCGCGGAGTGAAGCGTGGCTGGCGTTAAGCAGTCGGCCAACTTCCAGCAGGTCGTTCCGGCCAAAGGCGGCGACGGCTTGAATGGTGCGTTCATTCTCCGTCAGGACATGGCGGACGCATCGGTTCATTTCTTCATTTAAGATCCGGCCGATCCCGGGCAGGCAGGATGAATCCAACTCGCGGAGCGACTTCACCCCCAGTGTGCTCGCGGCTTGGTGGCAGGCGGCCCGGCGCTTGGCGTATTCCCCGTCGGCCAACTCATGCGCGACGCCGGAGTTGATGATGAGAATCTGCCAGTCGGGGTTAGAAAATGGCACGAATGAAACCGCCTCGGTTGCACAGTCTAGAAGTAGCAAATGAGCTTCTCGACTCATCAGCACAGCCGCCTGATCCATCAGGCCGCATGGTACCCCAGCATAGTCGTGCTCGGCCCTCTGGCAGAGCTTGGCGAGTTGCAACGGGGTAGTTTCCCATCCGAAAAGTTGACCCAATATCCGCGCTACAACGGCCTCCAGCGCGGCGCTGCTACTGAGTCCGCCGCCGAGCGGTATGGTGGACGAGATCGTCAGCGAGAATCCCGGCAGCTGCAGGCCCAAAGCAGTGAAGCCGGCGAGCACTCCGCGCACGTAGTTTGACCAAGACCTCTGCGGCGTGCGGCCCAGCTCCGTCACGAGAAAATTGGCGGTTTCCCCTGTGCGGTCGTCGTGGAGGGCTACGACTCCGTCTTCACGCGGTGCGGCGGCAGCCACGATCCAACGTTCGATGGCGGCGGGAAGCACCCATCCGCCGTTATAGTCTACGTGCTCACCGATGATATTAACCCTGCCTGGCGCCGCGGCGACTACCGTCGCCGGCGTTTGATAGTGTTTTCTGAATGCGTCGGCAATTCGTGCCGCAAACCAGTTCAACGGGGGAGAGGGCGGATCTTGCGTCGACATCATCTCCCCAGATGGAGTCCTTTCGCTTTGGGTTTTCGGCGCAGTACAATTCATCGCAGTTGGGCTTGTGATTGTGCCCGAGATTTCGGCGCGTGGGCATGGACTTATCCAATCGGCGGCAGGATTATTTTAAGCGTCGGGCGCTTGTCGGTGTCGTGATGCGTGCGCGGTAAGCGGTTGCACGGTGATCGCGTAGGCCGTGATGGCGATTCGCTGCAGAGGGGGACCAGCTAGGCTATAAAAATCTTAATACAAGGGTTTTAGCATCCATGCCGGTCTGTAGTCTCTACAATTAAAGTCGCTACGAACCATTCGAGCGATCGGGTTTTGGAAGCGGGAGCCCCTCGGGCTGTGCTGGAGGGACGCCAAAGTTGCTTGGTTCCGTCGAGGTCGGTCGTGAGCTTAGTGGAAAAGTACTTCGGCGGATAGGCTCCGAGTCGTGAATCCCGGGCCTCTCCATTTTAGAGAAAGCGCTGCGGGTGCCAGCCGCCCGTGGCGGTAGTTGAGTGCGATGGGATGCAGTCCGGCTTCGAGGCGCACCGTCGCGGTCTTGACCGTGCTGGTTTGGTAGCCGAAATCGGCGTCGATTAGGGTCGCGTTGTGCAATCGCAGAACGGCGCCCGTATCGGTGCTCAACTCGATGGTATATTCCCCATCGGAGGGAACGTGCAGGAAACCGGTTAAGAGGAGCCCGGAATCGGGCACCAAAGATGCGACTTTTTCATCGATCGTCGCCGCTACGCCGCTGCTAAGGCTCTTTTGCGCCGCGAAGTCAGGCACCCACGGATAACGGCCCTCGAAATAGGTCCATTGGATGCCGTCGTAGGGCCGCGGGGCTTCCGGATCGGCACGGCGCGCCTGAAGAGCCAGTTGTTTGAACCGGATTTGGGCCGCGGCGTAATTTGGATTTCCGGCGAGATTGCGCGCCTCTTTTGGATCGTCGGCAATCTGGTAGATATCAAAATTGTCCTGAGCTGATTTCATATTGTAGCGCACCGCCATGAGGTCTCCTTGGCGGATCGCCTGCATCTGGCCCCGCAAGCGGTTGCGATGGGGGGGCTCGAAAACGGGAAAGTCCGGGGTGCGGCCGGTCACGTTGTATTCCCAATAAAGGTAGTCACGCGGCGTTGGTTTCCCTGTGCCGGTCAACGCAGGGAGCAGGGAAATGCCATCGGCGCGGGCAGGAGCGGGCAGGCCCGCAACCTGTGCAAAGGTCGGCAGCCAATCCCACATTGCGGAGGGTGTTTCGATCACTCGCCCCGCCGGGATGTGTCGGGGCCAGCGGGCGATGGTCGGGGTACGGAGGCCACCTTCCCACAGGTCCCGCTTGATGCCGTCGAAAGGACCGAAGCTTGCGAAGAACTCCGGCGTGATGGGCTGAGACAGGTAGGACTCGATGGAAGGACCGTTATCGGACGCGAAGATGACGAGGGTGTTATCATCAAGTTTAAGGTCCTGCAAAAGCTTGATCAGATCGCCGACGCTGTCGTCGAGGCGACGGACGGATGTTGCGTAACGTTTATAGACCTCGGGCCAGGGTTTTTCCGGTGTGGCGGCATTGCGATCATTGTCGTAGGTGGCTCCCGCGTAGTCGGGATGGATCCAACTGTCCGGAGTGCCGGAGGCGGTGCTGATCATGTGGCCCGGAGTGCCGATCCATTGCATACCACCCTTCAGGCCGCCGTCAGCGGGGTAGGCTTGGGTTGGCAACTCCAGTACCGCGTGCGGCGTGTCATGAGCGAGATAAAGGAAGAACGGTTTTTTCACGGCCGCCTCGGCCTGCTCAGTAATCCATTTTTTGGCCCGGGCCGTGAACAGATCGGTGGTATAGCACTTGTCGAGGGGCTCGGTGCTATCCTGATAATTTTCCCAGACTTTTATCGGACCGCGTTGCGCCGCTTTCTCGGCGAAATAGAGCATCTCCTTTGGGTAGTGCTCGTGGCCGTCCACATGGCGGAGGTAGCCGTAGTAGTAGTCGAAGCCGCGCTTCAATGGATGGGCGGGAGCGTTCGGTTCAAGATTGAGACCATGCACGCCCCATTTGCCAATGGCTCCAGTCGCGTAACCCGCCTCGCGCAGGACAGTGGCGAGGGTGTGGTTTTCATCGATGGCTTTGTCGAATTGGTTGTCGCGCACGTTGGCGTGTCCTTGCGTGACGCCTTGGAGCAACGAGGACCGGGATGAAGCGCAGACCGGCGCGGCTACATAGTGATTGGTGAACCGGGCGCCCTCGGCGGCGAAGCGATCGAGGTTGGGCGTTAATTGGTAGGGGAGGGTACGGTCACCGGATAATTTACGGCCATTTTGGTGAAACACGCCAACATCACCCCAGCCTAGGTCATCGACCAAAATGAAAATGATGTTCGGCTTGGTTGAAGTTTTGACGGCGGCCACAGGCTCGGCTCGCATCGGTTGCTGCAAAGGGAGCCATCCTGCGAGCAAACCGACCGCTAGCTGGAGTGATGATTTCAGTTTCATGATTAGAGTGAATGAATTGAATTAAGATTATAGTGTGATGGATATCGCGGGCACGGTTTGTCGCCGCTTTAACTTCGACAGAAATCATTTTGAACGATGTCAATTGCGGACGATCACAGCAGCCGTATAGCGAAGCTAAGAGCAACTCGCGCTCATTGCCGGGCCAGTTCCTGCCAGCCCGCGAGGACCGGATGAGTGGGCGCAGTTGGCCGGAATCATTTAGTGCTTGGAGTGGCAGATGATTTCCGGAATTCGATCAGCCGAACGGTGTGTGGGGCCATCGAGAGCCTCACGTTGGCCGCATCGCAAGGAACGCTCGCTCCACTCCAAAGATCCGTCAGTTGGTAGGATTCGGCGGGCATTTCCAAATCCGCTAGTGACCAGGTGGTTTCACTAGCCACATCCATCCAGTTGAAGAGCCCGAATACCGTGCGATCGGCCAGTTCTAGTTTCCAAATCCTTGGGATATCTGCGCCCGAAAATAGGTCGAGCGGCACGGCGTGCTTTCGGTTCCGCCAAACATCGAGCACGGGCTTGTGTCGGTAAAGCTCGATGCGCTCCTTCGGGAGCGACTCGATACGATCTCCGCCGAGCAAGAAACCACCCATCAGTGCCTCAAGCGTGATGTGGCAACGCGCTTCCTCCAGCGAATACTGTGGTGAGGTAAAAAATGAGTCGGGATCGCAGAGGGCGATGTTGTTATGGATATAGTAATTTTGGGCCGCCGATCGGGCGAAGCGGATCAACCCTTGATAGTCGCGGCCCATCGGCACATCGCGTATCGATCCGGTCGTTTTGCCGTAGGTCATGTTGGCGTAGGGCTCCGCGGCGCTCTTGATGCCTGGATGGTTGATGTCGTTGCCAATCCGAATGGCGTCGTAGCACTCAATGGCGCCAAAGAGCCAGCCCATGCTGCGGGTGACGACCAGGTCTTGCGGCAAAGCAGCACGGATCATGCGCACCGTCCGATTGTGCGACTGCAAGCCTGTCATGGTCGGATCGTAGCGGGGGCCCTCTTCTAGGCTGCCGTAGTGGTGATCCCACTTCATGAAGGTCGGCTTATAATCTTCGACCAGTTGTTTAAATTGACCAGTGAGATACGGAGCCACGTCAGGGTGACTACCGTCGAGATAAACCATGCCCAAGGTGGTCATCATCTCAGCGTCGTTGGGATCAATCGGCTTTTTGTTGTAGGGTGATAGAAGCCAGTCGGGATGAGATTTCCAATAGGGATCGGTGGGATTCACTCTAAATGGGCTGATGTGTAGTCCAAACTTCAGTCCCATATCGGTAATCTGGTTCGAGAGATCACGAATGCCGCGAGGGAAGTCCTTGTTGACCACATAGGACCCCGGCACTGTCCACCAGCCACCGTCGAGTTGGATGTAACGATAACCCGCATCGAAAAGCTCTGTCTTCATGAAGCGTGCGGCTTTCATCACGTCTTCGGCGGTTAGGCCGCGACTATACGAATGCCATGAACTCCACCCGGGTTCGATGGAACGCATCGGGCGCCCTTGCCGGACGCTCTCACCCATAATGCGTCCGACTTCGGCCAACACTTGGGTTGGACGCCGATCATCCCAAAAACCAACCAGCACCGGATCGACCTCCAGGAAACGCCCCGGTTTCATCAAGATCTTTTCGAGCCCTTCGGGACTGCCGCTGCGCAGGGACAGATGGAGCGCTCCCTCCTTTGAATTTCGCCACTCGAAAGAGGTCGGCCACAGCTCCCCCTTGAGTGCAGCGAAGGCATAGGTTTGGTTCTTGGCATCGTTCTGGAGGGTTGAAACCCAAAACGCGTTGCGCGGGTCAACTTTTCTGACGGCCTTCAGTTCAGTGATTTGCTCGATCGTGAAGATCCGCCCGTGGTCGGGTCCACGCAGCGCCTCGGCAAAAATCGTCCACTGAGGATCGGCTTTTGATACTGGCAGATCAGGTGCGTCGCCTTTCTTGGTCAGCACTCTGATTCCGCCCAGTTCAAATTGATCCCGGGTTTTGAGCGTGGCTTTTACGACCGCATATGGCCGGTTCTCCGCGGTTTCAATCGTGAGCACAAACTCCTCGAAAGGAGGCAGGCCCGAGCAACGCAGCACATGCCGGCCATTTTCAAACGTCCAGTCCCTACGGGGAAACGAGTCCCCATAAATCCACTCCCCGTTTACGCGTAAGGAGAAAGTGACGTCGGAGATTTGCGCGGCAGTTCCCCATTTCAGGGAATACTCCGCGCCCGTGGCGGCATGCTCAACCGTAGGTGTGGCTGCGCCGCAGGAAAGGGCGAGGGCGGCGCCTAGAAACGCCGACCGGAGGACAGATTTTTTAAGGTGCATGATGTTTGAAATGAGAGGTGAACAATTATCTGAACAAGAGTGGCCGAGTCTCGGCCAAGTATTCGCGGCCGTTGGGCCAGATATGGGCACCGTCGGTGGGCTTGAAAGGGTGGCGGATGGGGAAGAAACGGAGCTTCATGGTGGGTCTCATTACGGCTGGGCCTTCTTTTTTGATTTTCGATTCGGTTGCTCACCCGTTCCGCCGACACGGGGTGAATGATACTGGTCAAACGTGTCACCTCGCCCGAGTGCGCGCGGGTCTCCTTGGCGTTTGAGTTCAGACATCAGCTGGGCTCGCATGGTGGTGAGGTTCGCGGCGTAAGCGGGCTGGCCGGCGAGGTTGGTCACGCAGTCGGGATCGCTCTGAAGGTCGAACAACTGCTCGGCGGGGCGCTTGCCATAAGCATGCTGCCAAAACGGGTCCGACTCGCCCCGCTCGGCCACGAGCGTTTTGGAAGGACTGGGGTCTGTATCCTTTAAACTCAATTCCGGGTTGCCGCAGGGCCACCGTTCGGGCGCAAAGTTCTGCACGTAGAAAAGCGATCCAGAGCGGATGCCGCGCGTCGGATATCCGAGTCCCGCTGGCGAACCGGGACGTGCCAGCACGTCGTTGCGCTCACGACCGAAAATCACGAATCCACGCTCAGACTTCGACTGGCCCTGCAGCAAATCGACGAAACTGCGGCCGGTGATGGACGACATGCCTCGGGCGATTCCATCGATCTGGAACAGTTCGAGTAACGTTGGTGCAAGGTCGATGAAACTGATGAAGTCGGAAACGCGGCGACCTGGTTGCGGGACCCGCCCTGGCCACGTCACGATGAAGGGGATGCGGTGTGCGTCGTCGTAGGTATGCCCTTTTACCCTTGGGAACGGCATCCCGTGATCAGACGTTACGATGATTAGAGTATTCGCGGCTTCACCACTCGCTTCGAGCGCGGCTAGGAGCGATCCGACTTGCGCGTCGTAGGCTTCGACTTCGATCGCATAGTCGAGCATATCTCGGCGCACTACGTCGTTGTCGGGCCAATACGCGGGGACGCGGTCGATGTCGGCGGGCTTCTTGCCAGCGGCGATGCCGGAGTCCGGTTTGTAGCCCCGATGCGGATAATGGCTACCGAACCAATAAAAGAACGGTTGGTTCGGGGCACGTGTCTTCAGAAAAGCAGTAAAGGCGGTGCCTGGCTCACGGTCACTGACATCGCCATTGCCGCGAAGGCCAAAGTTTCTGGGCAGACCGCTGGCGAGCTTGGCCTCGCCCGGACCCCAAATTTTTCCAGCGGCGCCGCAGGCGATGCCCGCTTGGGCTAGCGCCTCACTGAAAACCATGAACTTCGCCGGGAAATACGGCTGATGATTCGCCGCGTCTTCAAGTTGCCAAGGATTGCGGCCAGTGAGGATCGCGGCGCGGGACGGAGCGCACTTCGATGTCGGGGTGTAAACGTTGTCGAAAACCAAGCCTTGTTTTGCCAGACGATCAATGTTCGGCGTCTTCACCCAGTTGCAGCCATACGCTTCGCCGAAGTGACGCGACGCATCATCCGCGATGATGAAAAGAACGTTGGGCCGGACGGACGTCGCCTCCGCCGCTTGCGCCGCGAAGTGAGGCGCCACGAGCAGCGCAAGGAGCGCGAAGCAAAGGGTGGGGCGGTTCATGGAGTGAAGTTGGCTTTGATTCAGCGGCAGCATTCGCGCCATGGAACCTAGCGTTGTCTCACTTTGGGTCGCGCCAAGCCTGTTGCATAATGGCTTCGAGCTCCCCGAGAAGTTGGGGGTTCTCCGCTGCGACGTTCTTCGACTCGGTGGGATCTGTCTCAAGGTTGAAGAGCTCAACCACGAGCGCTTTGACCGAGGCAGGGCGCTTCTTGGCTGCCGTGCTTTCTGATTCGTCGGATGAGTCGGCGGAACCCGTGTTTAAGTGGAGGAGCTTCCACGGCCACTTAAGAACCGAGCGCTTGCCGCCTTTCTCTGAGGCATACCAGAACAAATACGGGTGCTGTTTTTGCTGATCTTTCTGCCCAAGCAGCGTTGGTAGGAATGAAATGCCGTCACACTCCGCGGTCACCTTGGCGCCGGCTAAATCGGCCGTCGTGGGTAGAAAATCCTGAAAGCCGCTGACGTGCTCGCTGATGGTGCCCGGTTTAACTTTGTTGGGCCAACGCACGATGAACGGCTCGCGCACTCCACCCTCGGTGAGATCGCGCTTCATGCCGGTAAGTCCGTCGTTGCTCTGGAAAAACGCGACTTTGTGGCCGCCCTCCTGATGCGGGCCATTGTCGCTGGAGAACATGACGATGGTGTCGTCTTCCAGGCCGAGTGCCTTTAGCTTCACCATTACCGCCCCGACTTCGCGGTCCACAAATTTCATGGCGCTAGCGAAGCCTTTTTCCACATCAGGCCAGTCGCGCGAGGCGAACTCGCCGTAGCTGGGTGTTTCCATGCCATGGCCTAGTGGCGAGTTCGCCCCGGCCTCGTTGTTTGCATGTGGCAAATTGAGCGTGTAATAGAGGAAAAACGGTCGGTTTTTGTCTTTCCCGCGATCATCGAGATAGCGCTGCACATCATCAGCAAGCAACTGGGGCGCCCATTGTTTTCGGCCGTCGGGGGTGGCGACGCCGGTGCCGGGCTTGTTCTCCGAACCGGGGATGATCTGATTGGACAACGGAACCTTCACGCCGTTGCGGAAGAGGTAGGTAGGGTAGCCGTTGTGAGCATGCGCGGTGTCCACATAGCCGAAGAAATAATCAAAACCCTTCCTTTGGGGATCATCCGGTGGGAGAGGCATGCCGAGGCCGTATTTCCCGATACAAGCTGTGAGATAGCCTGCATCCTTGAGCAAACGCGCTACCGTGAGATCCGTGTCGGGTATCGAGGCCGGGCCATTGGCTCGCACGCGGCTGTGACCGGTGTGAAGGCCTGTCATCAGGACGCAGCGCGCGGGGGCACAGACTGCCGCTCCCGCGTAGTGCCGGGTGAATCTCATGCCTTCGCTCGCCAGTTGGTCGACGTTAGGTGTCAGCAATGTCTTCTGGCCGTAGCAGCCGAAATCGCCATAGCCCGCGTCGTCGACGAGAATATATACGATGTTGGGCTTCTTCGATTCAGCGGCGGCGAGTGCGGTAATTAACGAGAGGCAGAGAGAGGAAAGAGCGATAATGTTTCGGAGATATCTCATATGGTAATTGATTGATTTTAAACTGCCCTCGAACGGCTACTTCTTGCGTTTGGATTTATTATCGCCCAGGTTGCTGACGACTGCTTCCTCAGCCTCATCCGAGGTAATACGAGCAAAAAAGATGGGGCGATATTTCATGCTGGGGGCTCACCGAAAAATTTAGTTTTTATCCTGCAAGTGAAGACGTTGGCTCATTACAATTTCTCAGCTGCATCTGTCTTTTTTCTTTTCCCTTTCTTTGCCTTCCCGGCCTTGTCGCCGTTGTCGTCCGTCCCGTATTTGGTGCCTTTACCATAGCCGGAGAACGCACGCACTTCAGTGGGAGGGCGCAGCGCTGGAAATTCCGGCTCACCGCGGTGAATCTCAACGAGGCTGAAGATGTCGTCCTTGCCGTCCGTGTTCACCAGCGCCAAATCGGCGCCCTTGGCCCCGCCGTGCCGAAAGACCGCGTCTGGCAGGGCGACGACCTCATGGTGCCATTGCTTGTCGCCTTTGCCTGTCACTGTCAGACCGGTCTTCATGGTCGGGGCACCGGCATCGTAATCGAGCTTCCAGGTGGAGCCTTCCTGCCCGTCATACCAGACGACGGTGATCGACATCACCTTGGGTGTGGTATCCGGAGAGAAGCCGTCGCGGAGTTTGAAATACATCGCATCCTTGCCGGAGGAGTGCTCGAAGCCGCGGCCAAACCGGGAATAGATGGGAGACGTCGGGGTGATCGGTCCTCCGACGCGCCACAGCGGGACGGATGTCTCATCGGGATCGATTTGGTCGAGCAACCGGGAATAGTTGTCCGGCCAGATATCCCAGCCCACGTCATTGAATCCGGCTTGATCGCCTCTCTGCTGGACCTGTCCGCTGGCTAGAATTTTGCGGTCGTCGATGGCGGCGCCATACTTGGCATAGACGGCAACGATCTTCTCCATCCGCTCTACATTACTGTGCGAGGCTGGCCCAAACTTCGCCTCGGGATAGGCCTTGGTATCGGCGGCATCCAAGCCCTTGTGCAAAGCACAAAATGCGTCGGTCGCGGTCGCCGGGTAAATCTGCCCTGCATATTTGTTAAAGAAATAGAAGGAATAGTCGAAGCCCTGCTGTTTGCTCACTTCGATGGCGACCTTGGTGACGTCCCACACACTTTGACCTGAATTTAGCGCATTGATAGCTCCCCAATAAAAATTGAGCGGGACATTGAGTTGATACCACGGCCTTGTCCACGTTTGGTCCATCTCGGACCGAGAGAAGACCCTAGGCCCCTTTGGATTCACGAGATAGCGTAGCCAAGTGTTAATCGTGGATCGTTCTCCGCTTAAGTGATGACCGCGCGATAGTGCCCCGATTTTGCTACCAAAGCTGCCGGTGATGTGGCTGGTAACCCACTTCCATTCGATCGGGTTTTTTCCCTCTCCGCCGTTTTCGTCATCGCCGGTAATGCCGCCAAAAAGTAGACTGATCTTGGGGTCGGGCCCTTGATCGAAAAGCTGCGCATACAAAGCAAACGTCTCCAGCCGGAATGTGCGCCAATCCGGGGAATTCTTGGGTAAGTCATATTTGGCGTTGAGCGCCTTGCCCTTGTAAGGCGTTTCATCCCCGGTGCAGCCCGTTTTGATCTGAATGAAGGCGATGCGCTCCTGCCGATCTTTCGGGTAGCTGCGGATGTGTTTGGCGACCTCGGTGATGAAACGAAAGTAATACGTTTTGTATTCTAAAGAGAGGTAGTATGGATAGTGGGGAAATTTGTCGGTGTGCCTCTCGTCGTCTGTTTCTACTTTTGGGACACCTTTTCCGTAGACCCATTGCGGCGTTTTTGGACCGGCCTCAAAAGAAAGGTAAATCGATGTCTTGTTATTAAAAACTTTTTCAATCACGCGATCCAGAGAACTCCAATCGTAGACCCCCGGCTGTTTCTCGACTGCATCCCATGGGGCGTCGAACGACGTCCCCCTAATAAATGGATATTCGCGAGGATCCTTGGTTTCACCACGGTCCCACACCCCATAAGCGCTTGGGAGTGGTTCGCCCTGAAGAGCCGCTAACGGGCCTATCCAGATCGTTCCAACGAAGCAAACGAACCGGGCTAGCATAGCAGGCAGGAAACGGCCATTTTTCATATTAAGATCATCGAATTGGGAATTACTTAGCTGTTACCGAGTGCTCACTTTACTATTCCGACGCGCAGACGGATATTGAGCAAGGCGGAGTCGGGCCAAAGCTGGGCCTAGAACCGTCGATCAACCCGTCCAGTAAAGTAATTCTCTCATGGTAGGATCCGAAGCCCGCACCCCAAGTCTCGTCTTCTTTGCGTTTTTGCGACTGAAAGGCGTTTTTCAAAGAGCGCGCGAGAAGCGCAGCGTTTTGGGCGGCATATACGGCGTGCTGGAGGACCGATCTCATCTTTGGGGAAAATTCTGGAGCTAAAGCTATTGGATTGCTGGTCAGGCGTAGACGTCGTCCGCCGAGCTAAGTAACGCAGTCGTTGGAATCTGGCCTGAAACAAAAAAAGCCGCGCGCCGAGATTGTTCGCGAGCGGTGTCGTAATATGCGTGTTCTATGCGCGCGGAAATGCCGTAGGTCATTTGAGATTTGCGGCCTGTCGCGAGGATTTGATGGTCGGGTCGGGTGTCCCGACTTTATCCTCTCCATCTCCTTTTTTATCGGCGTTGCCCGGCAGCTCGGGCGCAAACACAGCAGGAAAAGAGGTCGCTAGTCGCTGTAACTGGGAACGTACTTCAGGATCTTTCGTGGCGGCTAGATTGGTCCACTGCATCGGATCCTTCGCCATGTCGTAAAGTTCCTCCGCTCCGTCCCGGTATCGGATATAATACCAGCGTTCGTCGCGCACTGAAGCGTTGCCTGTACCATTGACCGTGATCGACGGATAAGGCCATGGCTTTTTCGGATCTCGCAGCAATGGGGCGATGCTGCGTCCGTCGATTTCGGGTTTGGCCGGCAGGCCGCACAATTCGACGAGCGTCGGATAGAGATCGATCAAGTTAACCAGACGGGAACAATCCTGGCGGGAATTCATACCGGGCACCCGTATGGTCAAGGGAAGACGGGTGGACTCGGCCCAGAGTGTGGATTTCCGGAATCGCAACTTCTCGCCCAAATGCCACCCGTGGTCGCCCCAAATTACCACGATCGTGTTATCCCGAGCGGGGCTCTTTTCTAACGCATCCAGCACATGCCCCACGCAATCATCCGCGTAGCTGGAAGCGGCCAGGTAGGCTCGCACCGCGCCCTTGAACAAATTCGCGTCCTGCTGCACCCATCGAAAATCCGAACTCGATTTAAATTTGGGTTCTCCCTTGGCGTCTAGGATATCGCCGAGGTCATCGAGGCGGAACTGGGGGAGCTTGATGGTTTCCAGCGGATGGCGGTCGAAATATTCCTGCGGCACATACCAAGGCAAGTGTGGCTTGGATATGCCCAGCGCGAGAAAGAACGGCTTCGTGGATGGCTTGGCGAGTTGCGCGGCCGCCCATTCGGCCGATTTCCAATCCTTGGACTCCTCCTTTGGGCCTCGGCTCGGGCCCCAGGCAAACTCCGTGCCCTCGCCCTCTCCGCCCTCGTTTCCATCGCTGTTTAGCGGGGCGAAGGGTGCCGGCTTACCATCAATCAGATTTCGATTCCGGGACGTTACATGCTCCGGGTCTGGTCGCGAGCCGCTCCCGCCTTCCGAAGCCGCCCACTGATCATACGCCCATTGGCCTTCATCGCCCGGATGTTTGTGGAAGATCTTTCCGGTCGAAAGCGTTCTGTAGCCATGCTTCGAAAAATATTCCGGCAGGGTCAAGTGGGTCTGAACGAGACTAGATCCACGCATGTTCTGGCTGTTGGTGTAAGCCCCGGTCCGTTGCGGCATGAATCCCGAAAGCAACGCCGAGCGTGATGGACCACATATCGGCCCGGCGCAATTGGCCTGCTGAAATACGACCGACCCGCCGTCGGCAAATTTGTCCATCCGAGGTGTGGCCGACTTAGATTGAGGTGCACCGCCGAAGGCGCCGACCCAGTCGTTCATGTCGTCGATCGCGATAAACAACACGTTGTAAGGCGCGCGCGCACCGTCGGAGGCATGCAGCGCAACAGGACTGATACTGAGTGAAACCAAGACGAGCGAGCGAAGGGCCGAGAGTAGTTGTTTAATAAGCATGACTTTTTACAGTGGGATTAGTCCGCGGACAAAGGCGGAAATGGAAGGGTAGGGTAAGTCCGCGCGAGGCGCGCCGATAGATGGAGTTTTTAATGATAATTGCTCGGCGCCCAATCGCCCATAGACGTTCTGCATGGCTCGCTGGACTTTTTGTTGGCGTAATTCAAGCCATCCGGCCAGCGTCAGTGGTTTTTTTTATTCCTAAAACCTGGATGTAAATCTTGTCTAGATTTGGATTCAAAAAGTCCAGATTGATGCCAAATTCATCCATGTCGTAAGAGCGGGCTCTCGCGTAAGGTGAAAATTGCTTTCGGTTCACGTTCGGCTCAATCCCACCCCAGTTAACATGAGTGCCTCCTACTTTCCTCGAATCCGTGCCTACCGTGTTTCACAATTTTTACCCAATCAGCTTTGGTTCTCCTAGGCGAGCGCGCGCGTCGTTAACTTAGCGCTTCAACGCACCGCTCGAATAGATCATCTCAACGTAGTTCAGCTTCTGATTCCACTTCCCAATCGTTTTTCTGACCTCGGTCATTCGGCGGTCATTCCGATTACTCACCCCAAATCATGAACCTTCCACTCGCCATCGGCTCATTCTTTTTTTGCACCTTACTTGTGGGGGTTATTTCGTGGTGGCGCACTCGGGGGGCGGACAACTCCGACGCCCAGACTTATTTTCTCGCTGGTCGTAAACTGCCATGGATCCAGGTGGCTGGGGCTTTGCTGCTCACGAACCTCTCCACCGAGCAATTGATCGGTCTAAATGGCGCAGCGTCTGTGCACGGTGCTGTAGTCATGGCTTGGGAGATCGTGCCGGTGTTTGCGTTGATTGCCATGGCTTGGTATTTTCTACCGCGCTATTGGCTGGGTAATATCACCACTGTGCCGCAATTCTTGGAGCAGCGTTTCGACGCTACCTCGCGACGTATCATGGGCATCGTGTTCATCATCGCGATCGCGCTAAATATCCTGCCATTCGTGCTGTACTCTGGGGGAGTTGCGATGAGCACCATTTTTCACGTACACACCCAATTGGGCGTTTCCGAGGGGACATCATTCCAAATAATGGCGTGGAGCATCGGCATCATAGGCACCTGTTACGTACTCTTTGGCGGCATGAAGGCCGTGGCGTTATCCGATACGCTCTACGGCGCGGGTTTGCTGGTGTGCGGTTTACTTATTCCCGTGCTTGCACTTTGCAAACTGGGGGACGGCGACTTTCTCGCTGGCTTGCACCGCGTACTGCAGCATCAGGCTGCCAAGATCGACCCGGTTGGGGCTCCTCGATCAAATGTGCCGTTCGGCACACTCTTTACGGGCATGCTATTCATCAATCTGTTCTACTGGTGCACTAACCAGATGATCGTGCAGCGTTCCTTCGGCGCAAAGAGCTTCGCGGAGGCGCAAAAGGGGATTCTCGCCACCGCGGGCCTTAAACTCCTCGGGCCGTTCTTTCTCGTATTCCCTGGAGTCATTGCGGCTGAGATGTTCGGCGCCGCCGCGGTCGGTAATGGTGACCTCGCTTATTCCCTGTTGGTTGACGCGGTTCTGCCGCCCTATCTGGTGGGCTTGTTTGCTGCAGTGTTCTTGGGTTCGGTCATCAGCGCCTTTAACGGTGGCCTCCATAGCGTCTCAACCATGTTCAGTATCGATCTTTACCGCGGCTGGCTGCGGCCGGGAGCTTCGGACTACGAAATGGTTCGTGCGGGCAAGATTTTTTCGGTGGCGATCGTAGTCGTGGCAATCTTTACCAGCAGCCTGCTGGGCGGATCATCCGAGGGAATCTTTACGATGATGAAGCAAGTCATGTCCGCATTTAAACTGCCCCTGTTAGCTGTGGTTGTAATGGGTATGTTCAGCCAGCGGGTGCCCGCTTGGGCGGCCAACGTGTCCATGATCCTCGGGGTGCTCAGTTCGATTTTATTGAACTGTCTTTGGGGAGACGGCTTCCTTGGGTTCCGCCTCAACCTCTCCTCGTTGCATATCCACTGGCTCCACCTCGCTGCCCTGAACACCGTCTTGCTCTGTGGCTTTATGCTGATCGTCGGGCAATTTGCCCCCGCCGCTCCCGTGGCGGCCAGCAAATCGCGGTCTAGTGTGTCTTCCGCGCCCGAGATGGACCTCACGCCTTGGCGCGGCCTCCGCGTCGCATCCGTGGTGGTCGCCGTGCTTGCTGTCGCGCTTTATTTTTCCCTCTGGCGGCTC
>RGAX01000230.1 GCA_009919985.1 Opitutaceae bacterium | reverse complement strand
CACCGGCGCCGCGCCCGTGCTGAAAGGCGAATACGTCCTCCAGTTGCCCACCACGCGCACAGCCGCCGGCGCCACCCTTGTCTGCGCCCAGAGTGAGCTGCTCGCCATCAACAACACGCAGTTCCTTGTCCTCGCCCGAGACGCAGGCTTCGGTCACACCTACCCGATCGCGACGTCAACCTACCGCAATATCCTGGTCTACGACATTTCCGGCGCCACCAACTTTGCCGGCACGAAGTTCGACAATCCCGCCAACCCGATCGCGCCCGCCGGCGTCCTCGACGCTTCGATCCGACCCGCCGCCCGCACCGAGTTTATCAATATCAACGACGGCTCGCAGCTCGCCAAGTTTGGACTCCGCAACGGACCGATCGACGACAACAACAACCTGTCGGAAAAGTGGGAGGCACTTTCGCTCGTGCCCACGCTCGATCCCGCCGCGCCCAACGACTACTTTCTGTTCGTCGGCAACGACAACGATTTCATCACCCAATCCGGCCTCCAGGACGGCACGTCCTATGCCCACCCATCCGGCATGGAGAACGACTCGATGCTGCTCGTCTATCGCCTCACCCTACCCGGCCGCATCCTCAACGTCTCCAGCCGAGCTCAGACCGGAGCCGGTACCAGCGCCCACATCGCCGGGTTTGTAGTTACCGGCCCGAAGCCCAAACAGCTTCTGATTCGCGGCGTCGGCCCGACCCTCGGCAGCGCCGCCAACCTCGCCGATCTCCGCGCAGCGAACACGGCGACGGGCGCGTTCGCCTTAGGCGACGACAGCAAAGACGCCGCCGTGCTCGCCACGTTCGATCCCGGTACCTACCTCGCGCAGGTGAGCGGTGTCGCAGGCGCGACCGGTATCAGCCTAATCGAGATTTACGAGCTGCCGTAAACGCACTGTCCGGGGCGGTGGCGATTTCCATCGCTGCCAGCAGGCGGAGGGCTTCCACGCGCTCGACGCCGCAGATATCGAGCTGCGGCCGCAAGCTCAAGCAGACCGCCGGCCTTTCGGGCTGGCCAAAAATCGCACAGCGAAAGTCGGCCAAGAGTTGCACGCAGCGCACGCCCGCCGGTTTGCCCAACGGCATGCCCGGAATCGGCGATGATATCGAGGGAGCGATACAACAAGCTCCACATCCGGCGCGGCAATTCATCGCGCAGCACAACCGCACGATCTAGCCGAAGCGAGCTACGTATTTTATTTATCTCGGCGGACGGCGCGATAACCCGGTTTTTTAGGGGCGGCACGATAAGTAAGGAACCGTCTCGTTGGCTCTAGCGACTGGTTAACCTTTTTCTTTCGAGAGGTTCCTTAAAGTGGACGAGCGTCACGACCCGAAATTCTGCATCTGAAAACTGGTAGATAATGAGGTAAGGAGACTCGTGAACTTCCTTCAACGGCTCCTCGAGATATTCGTGCACCGAGTGGCCTTGGCTGGGAGCAATCGCTGCGCGCTCCACACGCTCGATGATACGAGCGACCATACGTGCGGCGTAGAATTAGGGAATCCTGAGCGATGTAGCGTCGAATCGCACGAAGCGACCGCCGTGCTTCGGAGGACCAGGTAATCGTCACGCCGCGAATTCCTTCCGAATCGCCGAGTGCGAATGGATGCGGCCAGCGCGGATGTCCGCGAGCCCAGCGTCGATTTTTTGCCGAACGCAGATGCGATACATGAGATCATCCCAGGTGGATGATGGAGAAAGGCCACGCACCAACTTAATGGCGGACGACTTGACGTTTTTGCGCTTCGCGATTGCTGACGACATGCACCGAATTTGGCGCCAGGTATTGGCATGGCGAGCGGCTCTTTTTTGGCTAACGTTTTAGATCAGCCACAGCCGAATGACGCCTTTGAAAGTAGCGCTTAGTCAGCCCTTTTTTCTTCGCGGTCATGATTGTCGCCTAGCACTAAGTGCAACTCTGACTCTCTTAGCACCGATTCAATCTGCAGCCACTGGATTGATCGACAGTACAATTTCAGTCTTAATCTGCCGAACACTAAGCCACCCAGAGAAAAGCCAAAGCGTTCTTGACCGAGCTGGCAGTGCGGCTGCAAGTCGCAGCGCGGACGCTGAATCAGACTTTTGCAACAGTCTGGTTTATCTACAAAGAAGTTTTCGGAAAACCTCATTGGAAAGCAGATGCGAAGCGACGCTTTCAAGAACCGGTAATTTAGGCGTAAACTGAAACCAGACCAAGAGGCATTGTCATCATAGCACTGAGGCAAATCGGGGATAATACCCGAAAATTTTACCAAAAACAGGTGCCGTCGAAAATGCTCACCCTGTGAGCAATTAAACTAGTGGTGCCGAAAAGTTAGTGGAGATAATTAGAGCAAGGCGGATGCGGCTGGTCTTCGCTCAATTCCATCCCTACCACTATTATTTTAGTCCAGCGATGAGCGCCTTGAGTTGGGTCGCGTGGTCCGCGGTATCCACTTTTTCGGCCACCGCGAGTACCGTGCCGTCGGCAGCGAGCACAAATGCCGCGCGGGCCGGTCCAAAATATTTTTTACCGTACATCGATTTCTCGACCACCGAATCCGCCGCCTGCGCAAAAAGATCAGTTGGGTCGCTCGCCAAGGTGTAGGTGATTTTTTTCTTAACCGCGTACTTCAGATGCGAGCTCGGCGTGTCGCGGCTGATCGCGATCAAATCGTAGCCAGCTTTCGTAAACTCAACGGTATGCGCAGCCATGGAGTCGTTTTGCTTATCGCAGGAACCGGTGTTATTTTTCATGTAAACCGACACAATGGTGCGGCGCTTGAGCAGGTCTTTAAAAGTGACTTCACTTTCCACGCCGTGGGCGACGACCTTGAGCTTGAAGTTTGTTTTGAGTTTTTTCCCTAGGGTAATCATAATCCCACCAGTGAGTAAGAGAATTCACCTAGGTCAAACGCGCGGACATTTTTTTCGGTAAATTCGAGCGGTTGAGGCTTTGACGCGGGGGGATTAATCCTGCAACTTAACTTCGAATGAAGTCCGTCAAGGTCCCCGCATTGGAGCTTTTCCTCCACGAAATGATCCCCCTCGCCAAGGCGATGGGAGTCGGCGTGGAAGTGAGCGACGATCGCGCCCTGACGCTCACCGCACCCAAGGAGCAGAATAAAAATTCGCTGAACACCGCATTTGGTGGCAGTCTGGTTTCCCTCGCCACCCTCGCCGGTTACGGCGTGGTTTGGGAGCTGATGAAAAACGAAAAAGGTGCCGTGAAACCCGAGTGGAGCATCGTCGTGAAAGAGAGTCGCGCCGCCTATCGTCGGCCTGTGATCGGTGATTTGCGCGCGATCTGCGAGCGCCCGGCCCAAGCAGCCATCGCTGAATTTAAGGAAGCCCTCGCCCGGTACGGTAAAGCCAAGCTCAAGTTGCGCGCTCGGGTGGTCGAAGAAGGCGAAACCGCCGTCGATGTGACGGCGGCGTTTGTGGTGACGCGCTAAGATTATTTTCGCGCTCGGCGTAGATTGGGGAGACTAGCTCGCTACCGATTCAGGCCCAAATTCCCGCGCGGGTGCAGCCGTTCTTGTCGAATGGCGCGGTTTTTTTAAATGTGCTTAGAGTCGGCTTCGTCTTTTTTGACGTAACCGCTGTCCTGTCGCTGGTGGTTGACAGCGTTTTTCTTCAAATAGGCTTGGTAAACATCGTCCGCGGACATCCCGAGCGTTTGCGCGAGCGAGACGAGAAAGTGAAACAGATCCACGACTTCGACCTTGGCGTTTTGCTCGTCGAATTTCTGGTACTTCGCCCACCATTTCCACGGCACACTATCGATCAACTCCGCGGTCTCCTGCTGCATGGCGCGCGTGTAATTGAGAATCCACTTCGCCTTTTCCTCATCGGTCGGCGGGGGCAGCACGACGCCGATACGTTGGTTGAGCGCCTCTTGCATGCGAAAGATTTCCTCGAATTTGTCCATGCCCGCGACCCTGCAAACGCTCTTGAGCGCTGGCAAGCCCGCGTTCACTTTTACAGCCCCTGGCGGCCGGAGCGAATTTGCAGTTGCCCCAAGAGGTGGGCGGAGCGATGCTAGCCCTTTGACGCAGACGTCGAGTGCGCTTAACGCGTTCCGCCAGCGTCACCAACCCGGGCCGCTCCCGTTTTACGGTGAGCGCCCAGAAAACACAAAAAACAACACAATGACAGATCCAGATACGTCCGGCACCTCCGCCG
>RGAX01000229.1 GCA_009919985.1 Opitutaceae bacterium | reverse complement strand
TAAAATCGTCGCTGGCCAAAAGCGTTTGAACCGATTGAACGATGTATTTGCGAAGCCCGGATTGGGAGGCATCGACGTCCGCTACGAACTTGGCGCGGCCATCGACCACCGCCAGGAGGTCCTCGAGGTCGTGGCTGCCGTAGAGGTCGTTTTTGCCGCGGTCCAAGAAGGCGACGTATTTGAGGGCGATGAACGCGGTGGGGGAAATCAGCCGGAAACGGCTATGCGCAAATTCAACCTCTGCCGCCGTGGCGAGCGCCTCGGTGAACCAAGCCGTGTTTAAGCCAATCGTGCTGCCATCGGTCGGCATGATGTCAACGAGGAGTTCGCCAAGGACCCACCGGCATTTGGCGGCGCCCTCACTCATGTCGTGATCGAAGCCGATCGTCCGTAGTTTCGCTTCGATGTCCGAGTACCGCGCGGATGAAACGAGCTCGATAATCACGTCGACGTCATCAGTGGGGCGCGCCGGCGATACAGTCGGGTTGTCGAGCAACAGGTTGACGATGGAGCCCCCGACAAAGGCATACGGAATGCCGAGTTGATCGAGGCGGTCGGCCACCGCCCGCATCGCACCGAGGTTAGGAAGAGCCATGAGGTACCAGTCTCTTCTCCAATTCCTGCTCCGCCATCTTTCTTTCGCGCGCGCGCCCAAACCTCACCGCATCGACGAGAGCAAGGAGCGCGTACAATTCGGGATCCTTTTTGGACGCGGCAGGCGCGCTGAAATAGAGCGGTTCGACCTCGCGTCCCCTAACCTGCCCGTCCGGATCGGACCAGACGGGAGGCAGGTCGTCACCCTTTGCGATTTCAGCCAGGGGTGTATTTGCAAGCACAGGCGCAGCCCACGCGGTCGGCACTCCACGGGTCACATCTTTGGGCCTTGCGGGATAGACAACGGGCAGACCGTGAATAACGAACTCAAACAGCCGTCGGCGTCGGACGTGGTTCGATTCTACGTCATAGAGCTGAGACTCCACCAATCTGCGTATCGCCGCATGAACTTCCGACATACTCATCCCGAGGTCTTGCCCCAAAATGGCATAACCGGCCCAACTCTGAGAGAGGGAAAGCTTAAGAGCTACAATCACATCTTGCGGTTTCAAAGTACTATTACGTGATTCGCGAAACGCGTAAATGTCAATAGCGCATGCTCGACAAGTTGTCGCTCTTTTCAAACCTGCAAAATGCGACATTTCGTGGTGACGCTTTTGAACCTCACTAGCTGTCGTTCTTTGCGTTGAAAAGCTGGTCACCACAAGTTGTCGCCCCACTTTGGCCACCACAAGTTGTCGTTTCGCGACATTTTTAGCGCACTTTACCAAAAACCGTTAAACTCTCCCCTCAGGCGATACGCCGCTTTCAAGCTTATGCTGATCGCGAAAACCTGCCAGATTTCTCCGCTGCCCTAGAGGCGGCTTCACGCGTCGTCTAAGGCCCGCTTCGTCTAATTCTCTAACAAATTTGTAACGCTTGCAGGCCAAGTTGTCATAGAACGCCTTGGCGGCTTGGAGTCCACGTGCGAAACTTGGTGTTCGTCGTTAAACGTAGAATTAAATCTGGGTCCGGCGCGGCTTTCGTGCGGCGGCTTTGCGTTTTTTAGGTTTCACCGAGGCGGATGGCGTCGGCGTGGTAGGGTTAGGGGTGATCGCGTCGAGGTCGGTAAAGTCGTTGATGATACCTTCGTGCGGGCGGTCCTGTTTGTAAATTTGAAGGATGCGCGCGTGTTCGTAGTCGGTGGTGGGAAAAATTTGAGCGGGCTCTCCGGGCAGGAAAATTCCGGTGTAGGAGCGTTGGCGATCAACCATGCGTCGGATGACGATCATGCGGCAGGAAAGCGCGAAGGGCTCATTTAGCGAGGGCGAGTGCGAAAAAAAAGCGACGGCTGGAGCGACCTCAGCTCCAGTTGAAATTGAAGCTGATGCTGATGCGTTCGTCCTCGACGCGGTTGGCGGCGACTTCGTGGCGCAGCCAACTCTCGAAAAGGATGACATTACCGGCCTCGGCGGGGTAGGTGACGTGAGCGCGGTGGCTGGATTTGCAGTCGGTACGACGGGGCGGGGCGGCCATGAAGCGTTCGAGCCGAGGATCTTCAAATTTGAGGCCGGAGCAGCCGGGCGGCGTAGCGACGTAGTAAGTGCCGCTGATGAAGGCGAGTGGGTGCAGGTGGAGCGAATGGGCCGCGGTGGGCGGCATGATGTTCACCCAACAATCAGTCATGCGGATGGTGCAGCCGCGCAGGTCGAACTCGAGGGTGCGGGCGTAATCGCGGGCATGGCGGAGCAATTTCTTCTCAAGACCGGCGAAGGTGCTCGAGAAACGGTGGAGCTCGTTCATCGAGGCGTAGCTGGTGTAGCCGCCGGGGTAATTTTTGGCGGACCATTTGCGCCCGGCCGCATCGTAGTCGCGCAGGTTGTGGCATTCCTCCGTCAACTCGGTGTTGAATTTAGCGAGACCGGCGGCTTGAAGCGGCTCGCAATAAATCTCAGTGGGAAACCAGGTGCGGACAGGCATGTGAAAAAATGAAGAAACTGCGGTCGTTTGCGATCAACGTACCCCGCCCATGAGTTTTTTGACCCACGGTACGAGGGCGAGTAAAGCCAGGGTACAACCGCCGACGATGAGTGCTTGGTGGAGAAAAAAGTCCGCGAGTTGGGCGGGGTTATCGCTTTTAAATTCGCCGGCCAAAACGCCTGCGAGCTTGTTGCCGAGCGCGGCGGCGAGGAACCAGATGCCCATGACCAAGCCGAGGAGGCGAGCTGGGGCGAGTTTCGTCATCGTGGAGAGCCCGACGGGGCTGAGAAGCATTTCGCCGCAGGTTTGGAGGAAAAATAGAGATATGAGCCACATTGGGCCAATCTTGCCCTCGGCGGTGAGTTTCGCTGCGGGTACCATGAGGGCGAAGGACAGTGCGACGCAGAGCAGACCGAGGACAAATTTCATCGGGCTGGAAGGTTGCTTCGAACCTAGGCTGATCCAGAGCACCGCAAAGATCGGTGCGAGGGTAATGACCCAGATGGAGTTGACCGATTGCCACCAGGAAGACGGGAAAGCGGAGCCGAAAATTTCGTTCCTTGTTAGGCGATCCGCGAACAGCGAGATCGTGGAACCAGTTTGTTCAAAAATGGCCCAGAAAATCTCAGCCGCGAAGAAGAATACGAGAATCGCGGCCATGCGTTTGCTGTCTTGATCGGGGCGAAGCGCGAAGAAAATAATCGCGGCGATTTGTAAGGCGAACAGTGCGTAAACGATTACCGGATAGGTGTCGCTGGCCTTCATCGCCGCGATGAGTGCGGCAGAACCCAGAACGACGAGCCCGAGCCGGCCCCACGGACGGCTGCCGTCGCTGTCAGGAGCAGGGGCAGCGCCGACATGGGCGAGTCGGTGACCTTGCACTACGTAGACGACGAGCCCGAGCGCCATGCCCACGCCGGCCGCAGCGAAACCCCAATGCCAGCTGTGCACGGGATTGAACCCCCACGAGGTGAGTTGGGTTTTCCAGCTGTCGCTTTGAGCGAGGTAACCGGTGACAAGCGGCGCGGCAAACGCACCGAGGTTGATGCCCATGTAAAAAATTGAGAAGCCAGCATCGCGTCGTTCGTCGTCGGGTCGGTAGAGGCTACCCACCATCGTGGAAATGTTGGGTTTGAGCAGGCCAGTGCCGAGGGCTACGAGCACAAGGCCGGTGTAAAACGACGAGACCGAGTTAAACGCCATCGTGAAGTGGCCGGTGGCGATGATGCTGCCGCCCACGAATACCGCACGACGAGCGCCGATGAAGTTGTCAGCGATGAAACCGCCGAGAATCGAAAGCAGGTATACGCTCATCGTGTAAGTGCCGTAAACGGCGGAGGCGTCTTTGACCGCATAACCGAGACCGCCCTCAGCGGCCGTTTTCGTCATGAACAAAATCAACAAGGCGCGCATGCCGTAGTAGCTAAAACGCTCCCAAAGTTCGGCGAGGAACAGTGTGGTAAGTCCGCGGGGGTGGCCGCCAATCCCGCCCGTATCGAGCGTTGCGGCAGAGTTTGGGGTAGAGGGTGAGCTTATCATTTCTAACTTCGATCGTGGCGGTCGCGGTCGCTACGGCAAAGCCGAAATCAGACTTAAGCCCAGCTCGAGAGATAGTTTTCGAGAGAAAGTGTCTCCTGGATTGGCGATATATTGTTTTTAAATAATTGCTTTAAATCTGGTTATGTATTAATAGGCAGGCGCTAGTTTTCTTTTCAA
>RGAX01000228.1 GCA_009919985.1 Opitutaceae bacterium | reverse complement strand
TTGTTCAGTCTACCTTCAACCCAATCGCCCCCCGATGCCCACGCCCCCCACTGATCTCTCCGCTATCGGCGACCTCGAGCGCAACCCTGAGCGTTCCCTGCAATTTGAATTTGTCCGCGCTACCGAAAATGCAGCCCTCGCGTGTCTCCCGTGGCTTGGCCGCAATGCCAAAGAGACCGCCGACGATGCCGCCAGTCGCGCGATCCTTGGCGTACTTGAATACGTCGATATCTGCGGCGAGTGCGTGATCGGCGAAGGCATCAAGGACAACGCCCCAGGTATCTTCATCGGCGACAAACTTGGTACTTGGGCCCCCGGCAGTTGGCACGTCGACATCGCCGTCGATCCCATCGACGGCACCACCAATCTGTCCAAAGGCATGCCCAACTCGATCTCCGTGATGGCCGCGACCTTTGCCCCGCCCGGCGCCCCACGCGCGATGATGAGCCTACCCTCGTTCTACGCCGAAAAACTCACGTACGGTCCACGCGTCGTCGAACAGATGGAGCTGCGCCGCGTCCCCGCCTTCAACCTGGACACTCCGCTCACCAACATCCTCGACATCGTCGCCCTCGCCCTCGGTAAACGCGTTCGCGAAATTGTCGTCTGCACGATGGATCGGCCCCGTCACGCCAAACTCATCGAGGAAATCCGTGCCTCGGGCGCCGCGCTACGTCTTATCTCTGATGGCGACATCACCGCTGCCGTTGCCCCCGCGCTCCACGACGCTGCGGTCGATCTTTACTTCGGTATCGGCGGCTCACCTGAAGGAGTCCTTACTGCTGCGGCCCTCCGGGCCCTCGGCGGCGACATCCAACTACGCATGTGGCCCCGCGACGAGGCCGAACGCGCCGATCTGGCCAAAAGCGGCGTCACCGAGGCCCAGCTGAAAAAAATCTACCACGCCCACGAACTGGTGACCGGCGACAGCGCCATCTTCTGCGCGACTGGCATCAGCGACAGTCCCTTGTTGCCCGGCGTGCGCGTGAGCGGACACCGCGCGATCACCCACTCGATTTTGATGCGGGCAAAAAGTCGCAGCGTGCGCAGGATCGAGACCGTGCACGACCTGCGCCACAAAACCATCCGTCTCCGCGGCGACTCCCGCGAACGCACCGTCTGAGTCCAGCTCAGGGGGGGCTACCGCCGAGCGCGCCGAGCCTTCGAGAGGTATTCGAAGCGGCCCTTGCAATCTTGGCCGAGCGAGGCATGGTGTGAGTTGTTCTTTGATTGGTATCGCACCCAATCGAATCAACGGGGCCCTTAGGTCCCGTCGTTACAACCCATTTTGGGGGTGTTCTGGATTCGACCCTTGATTGGAGTGCGCTGCTGCCGGTCGAGAGTGAAGGTCTCTCGCAAATCCCTCTTCAAAAAAATAACAGGCAACTACGAAGAAATGCCCCTGGCTGCTTAATTAACAGCCACGTTTGTCCACCAACACCTGCTAGGTGGAACGAACGTCGACAGCAGGTATAGTGCGCGGAGCGACTCGCGGTTTGCGCACCGTATCTTCATCCGGGAGTTGGTTGGGAGCTGAGCGCGCGTTTACGCATAGCCCCGACGAGATTAATATAACGCTATACCGGTAGATGCGGCGTGCGAAGGTCAGGGGCACGCGGGTTCAACTCCCGCCACCTCCACCATTTTATAACCCATAGTGCCCGTTCACGCCGATGGAGTTACTCAAAGTACCCGGCGTGCGACCGGGAATGAGATCGCGGACGGGCAGCGGAAGGGGCGCGACGGAGGAGTTGATTTTCCGCCGAAGCATCTTGATGCAGGCGAGTGCCACCGCATGAGCGCGCTCGACGTCCATCGCTTCGATTCCCTGTCCGATCGTCAGGTGATTCGTCGCATCGGCTCGCTGCTTGCGGCCGCGCTTATGCGGAGCGGAGCACTTGCAACAGCAGGTGCGACGCCGGCAGTCCGGCCGGCCCCAGCCAAACCATTGGAGCCATCCGAACTTCTTGCCGATGCTCGCGACCAGCGCATCGTTCGCTACCTCGAATGCACGGGCGACGCCCGCCCACGGGAACTGGCTGTGGCGTTGGGTTTGTCCCGCGGCGTGACGCAACGCCGGTTGCTGCACCTGCGAGCAACCGGAGTCTGCCACGTTGTCGGTATGACCCGCGGAGCGCGCTACTCGCTCAAGACGGATCACTCAGCGAATTGAGCGCACAGTGTGCCGCTTGAGTTTACGTTTCGAGGTGCTTCCCTCGATGCTGTCGACGACTAAGGCGCGAAATTCCTAGTTTTCCGCGTGGATAATTGGAATCGGGAAAGGATTGGCGGCGTCTGGCCTATTGAAAAGTGAAAGGCTGTTTTCAGGGCCGTGTGCTAACGCACGGTTGCTCGTAGCAAAGTTCGCTGTGCCAAAAACGGGGCACTTCGGGGGATGCCCACTACGCCGTAATTCCGTCATCACGCGACCCGTTGCGCAATCGGTTGGAATAGAAACAGCAACTCCGCGCCAAGCTGGCGCAAATCGCGACTTCTGCCAGGGCAACCTTGCGACTCCGTATCAGCGGCCGACGTGTAGTTGCCAACCGAGGCACACCGATGCACAGCGGGTTGAAAATAGTTTTAGCGCGCCGGGGCCGTCGGGACGTTGTTTGTTTAACCCCTCCCTATGAAACCCCTTCGACGGTTCGCTGCAGCGGTCAGCATTGGTTGGTCGCTTTGTTTCATGCTGGCGTTGTCCAGTTCGTCGGCTTTGGCCGGCGAGGCGGAACGGCGCGCGTTCGATATTCCCGGCGGTGACGCGTTTGCCGCCTTGAAACAGTTTTCCGCGCAAACCGATGCGCGCCTACTTTACTCGGTGGACGCGGTGAAAGGAGTCACGACCAATGCGGTCAAGGGGACGCTGACCTCACGCGAAGCACTCGCGCGGCTCGTGGCCAACACGGGGTTGGTAGTGACCGAGAACTCCGCAGATGGTGCGCTTGCGGTGAGTCGCTTGAGAGACGAGCGCCCAAAAGCCGAGCGGGCGGCGCAAACGACGCCAAGCGACCGCCCGAGAGCAAATCCCGCCCGGGACCGTGACGAGGCTGTCCAGCTCAACGCTTTCGAAGTTCAGGCCTCGACGGACACGAGCTACGGCGCACTAAATTCCAACTCGATCACGCGCTTTAATACCGAACTCGCGACGATGCCGGTGTCGGCGGACATTTTCACCAAGGCGTTCATGGACGATGTCGCTGCGTCCTCGGTCGAGGCGATGATTCAGGAGTATTCCGCCGGCGCGGGATTCTCGACCTCCGATCCCGGCGGCAACGCCGCCCAAGTGCAGCCCGGCGATCTCGTGGGCACGTCCTACATTCAACTCCGTGGATTGAGCACGCCGCTGAGTCAGCGCGACGGTTTCATGCCGGTCGGCTCTTACAACGCGCCGGGCTCTACCGGCGTGGGTATGACCAGCAATTTTGATGTGGAGCGGGTGGAGGTGATTCGCGGACCACAGGCCCTGCTTTACGGTGCGGGCGGCGCGGGTGGCGTGATCAACATCACGTCTAAGATGGCCCACTTCAACCGCCGGAACGGCAGCATTCTTTTCCGTGTAAACCAATATGGTCAGAAGCAGGCTGAGCTGGATCTGAATTACGGAGACAAGCGGTTTGCGGTGCGCGCGGCATTCCTGCGCCAGGAGCAGCAGGGCCGTCGCCTGAACATTGGCGGCCGCATCAATGGCCAGTATCTCCAGTTTGCTGCGAGTCTGTTCGGCAACACCACTATCCGCCTGTCCATGGAACAGACCAAATTTGCGCGCATCGCCAACAGTAACTTCAACGTCAACCTCCGCACCAACGACCCGCGCAACGGTTACTCGCTCCAGTATCTGCTCGCGACCAACCAGGCCGGGGCGACCGATCCGGGGACAGGCGTTGCCTATGCGAGCGGGGCCTTGCTCAACGGAAAGCTGGATTGGGACAATGTGAACTCACTTGCTGGCAAGTTGAGCAGTGACCTCACGGTGACCGATTACGTGCAGCTCACGGCCGACACGAAGTGGAGCCGCTGGCTCTCGACGCAGTTTGCCGTCGGCTACAACAACTATTGGAATCAGGTTACGAATGGCGGCCTAAACCTGCGCGGGCCTGGGGCTAACGGAAATGCGCTCTCGTCTTGGTCGATATCAGGTGTGTTTTCCGACCTGACCCTGCCCGCAATTTCCAAGGGAATCCGATTTTCGGCGCTTGCCACCCATGACCTGTTTCGCGGGGCGGGGAAGAG
>RGAX01000227.1 GCA_009919985.1 Opitutaceae bacterium | reverse complement strand
CACGCGTGGGTTATCTCAGCGCGGGCATGGCGTTGCTGACGATGGTAGCGTACCTGTGTTGGTACACCCCAGCGAAGCGTTGGTCGCGGTGGAGCACAGAGATCGGGGCGGTAGCGGGAGCGTTGCCGCCGTTGATCGGTTGGACGGCGGCCGAGGGGCGCGTGAGTGCCCTAGGTTGGATTCTTTTTGGACTACTGTTTTTCTGGCAGATCCCGCATTTCATGGCGATCGCGTGGACGTACCGGCGCGATTACTCGGCGGTGCATTTCCCGATGTTGTCGGTACGCGATGATAAGGGCGGAGTCGTCGCGGCGTGGTCGTTTGCGACGACGCTCGGACTTGTCGCAGTGAGCATGATGCCGTGGGCGCTGGGTCTGGCCACGGCGTGGTCGGGCGGCGTGGCGGTGGCGGGCGGGTTGTGGTTCACTGTGCGGGCGGGGATTTTTCTGCGGGCCCAGGGGCGTGACGCGGCGGCGCGTAAACTTTTTTTGTGTTCCATCGCGTATTTGCCGCTTGTGCTGGGCGCGCTCGTAGCAGACCGGATCGTAAACTTTTAACCACTTCAGTACCTCAATGACGATCAACGACATTCCTGCCCTGAACGCCTCGCTCAACGCCGTCGCTACGGTGCTGATCTCGACGGGTTTTGTACTAATCAAGACCGGGCACAAAGTCGCGCATCGGGCGGCGATGTTCAGCGCGGGGATCGTTTCAGCGGTTTTTCTAGTCGGCTACGTCACGCACAAAGTACTAAAAGGCATGGCGGCGGGCGCGGGCGAGGCGGTGCACACGCAGTTCGGCGGCGAGGGAGCGATCCGTATGGTTTATTATGTAATGCTCATCACGCACGTGATGCTGGCGATCAGCATTGCTTACTTGGTGCCGCGAACGTTTGCGTTCGCGTTTCAGGGAGATTTTGAGCGCCACAAACGTTGGGCGCGGGTGGTGTTTCCCATCTGGTGGTACGTTTCGGTGACGGGCGTGTTGGTTTATTTCTTTTTGTATCAGTGGTGGCCGGCAAAAGGTTGAGCCGTGCGGACACAAAAAAGCCGGACCCAAGACGGGCCCGGCTTTTTAATTGTAAGATTAAAAGAGCTTATTTGACGGAAATTACGCCCTTCATGCCGACCATGAAGTGGGCCGGGAACGAGCAGAGGAATGGATAGTCGCCGGCCTCAGCGGGAACCTTGAAGGTGATTTCGGCGGATTTGCGCGGCCCAAGCAACGGGGTGTGGGCGAGCACTTGGCCCTTGAGGGACTCGGGGATGTATTCGGTGGCCTTGGCGGTGGTGGCAGCCGTGGCGAAGGCGGTCACATCGGAACCTTTATTGAGAATCACGAAGTTGTGACCCATCGCTTCTTTCGGCATGGTGCCGATGTTTTTAAGCGTAATTTTGAGCACTTCGCCGGGTTTAGCCTCGATGGTAGCGAGGTTGAATTTCATATTATCACCCGCGGTGATTTCAATGGAGCGCGGAGCCGCAGCGGCCGCGCGGGCGACACTCTGACCAAGGCCAGAGAGTAAAAGAGCTGAGAGGGAAACCAGGAAGAGGTTACGAGTAATCATGTCGCGCCGACCGTCGGCGAGCCTTTCGCGACTGGCAAACCCGAAGGACAAAAAATTAGCAAAAACACACCCGCACGTTAAAAACCCTCATAAGCTAGGCCAAACGCTCGTGCTAATGCCCTTGCGAGCCATGTTAATAGGTGAGGCGGGGGCCACCCGCTAGGTTGCGATGCGCCAAGCAGGGCTCAGAGTTTTACGACCTTTATCGTATTCTTACTTGAAATGATGAACGGTTCGCGGACTCTCTACCGAGTTTGGCGAATCACTTAGCCTCACTTTAAATTTCCTGAACCGCACCATGCGCTTGTCCTCCCTCCTCACCTCCACCGCCCGTTGGGGCCGCGCCGGCTTTGCCCTCGGCGCCCTCGCCCTGCTCTCCGGTTGCGATTACAACTTCTGGCGCATGGATGGACACCAGTCCACCATCACCGTGGCTGGCCCTGTGGCCCGCTCGCAACTCGAGGTGTTTTACGTCACCTGCTGGGTGACGCTCGTCATTTTCATCCTCGTCGGTGGCGTCCTGGCGTACGCGAGCGTGAAGTTCCGCGCCAAAACTGAGGCTGAGGAAAAAGCCATCCCGCCCGAACAAGGCCACGGCAACCCGCTGATCGAGCTTGGCCTCATTGGCGCCTCTGTTTTAGCCCTGGTCATCATTGCGATTCCCACCCTCAAGGGCATCTGGTACACCTACGATGTGCCCGAGGATCGCAAGGCCGACACCTACGAGATCACCGCGACCGGTTACCAATGGTGGTTTAAGTTTGAATATCCTAGCGAGCAGATCGCTGGCACGGGCGCCCTCACCACGGGCAATGAGATGGTCATCCCCGCCGGCCGGCCCATCCGCGTTAACGTGCGTGGCATCGATGTCATCCACAGCTTCTGGGTCCCAAAGCTCGCCGGTAAAGTCGACATGATCCCCAATCGAGGCAACTTCCTGTGGCTCCAAGCCGACGAACCCGGCTACTTCTGGGGCCAATGCGCTGAGTACTGCGGGGATTCCCACGCCGTCATGCGCTTCCGCGTGATCGCGCTCTCACCGAAGGATTTCGCTGATTGGGTGGCCCAACAAACCTCTCCTGCCCGTAACGTTGCGCCCAAGGCGGGTGAGACCCCCAAGGCCCAATTCGCCTCGCTGCGTACGTTCAAGCAGAACGAGACCGGCATCACCGATAAATACGATATCGCTCCCCTCGAGGCTTGGAAAGCCAAGCAATTTCCCGAAAAGGGCGAAAACGGGGCATTGATCGCTCAAGGTAAAGCCCTCTTTGTGAGTAAGACTTGCGCCGGCTGTCATGAAGTTCGCGGCCATGGCGCCGCTGGCATCAGTGGACCCAACCTCACTCACATCGGCGCCCGCTCAATGATCGCCGCCGGTCTGATCGAGAATAACTCCGAGCAACTCCAGCGCTGGATCCACGATCCAGGCTCCGTCAAAGCCGGCAACAAGATGGCCAAGGGCTATCTCGATAACAATATTAAGCTTACTAACGAAGACGAAGTCGCCCTCGTCGCCTATCTCCAAAGCCTCAAGTAATCACGCACCATGGAAGCCACTCTTAAATCTGACCTGCACGCGAAGGACACCCACGCGCCCGCGAAGTCCGCCATCTTTTGGCGCCCCACCGCTCAGACCGGCCTCATCAGCTGGCTGACTACCGTCGATCATAAAAAGATCGGGTTTCTCTACGGCGTATTCGCACTGTTTTTCTTCTTAGTCGGCGGCTTTGAAGCGCTGCTCATTCGCCTCCAGTTGATGTATCCCAACGGTACGGTACTGACCGCGCAGCAGTACAATACGATGTTCACGATGCACGGTACGACGATGATCTTTTTGGCGATCATGCCGTTGTCGGCCGCGTTTTTTAACTTCATCATGCCGCTCCAAATCGGAGCGCGCGACGTCGCCTTCCCCCGTCTCAACGCCTTCTCGCTGTGGATCTTCGTCGCCGGCGCGATCATCATCAACCTTGGCTGGTTTATGCACGACGGTGCGCCCGACGGCGGCTGGGTAGGCTACGCTCCGCTCACCTCAAAAACCCACGCCCCCGATCATTCGATCGATATGTGGGTCATGGGCCTCCAGCTCCTCGGCGTCGCCTCCATCGCCGCCTCGCTAAATTTCATCGTCACTATCATCAATCTGCGTGCACCAGGTATGACGATGATGCGTTTGCCTGTCTTCACCTGGATGACGCTCATCACCGCATTCCTGATCGTTCTCTCCTTCCCCTTCATCACTATCGCGCTAGTTGAGCTAATGATGGACCGGCTCTTCGGCACGAATTTCTTCGAAGTCTCCAACGGCGGTATGCCCATCCTCTGGCAACATCTCTTCTGGGTCTTCGGTCACCCTGAGGTTTACATCCTGATTTTGCCCGCGATGGGCATCGTTTCGGAAATCCTTCCCACCTTCTCCCGCAAACCCCTCTTCGGTTACCCGATCGTGGTGTTCTCTGGCGCGTCGATCGGCTTCCTTGGTTTCTCCGTCTGGAGCCATCACATGTTCACCACCGGCATGGGCACCATGGCCACCGCGGCCTTTTCCCTCGCTACCATGGCCATCGCTGTGCCAACGGGCGTAAAGATATTCAACTGGATCGGTACGCTTTGGGGCGGTCACATCTCCATGCGCACACCCATGATGTTTGCCCTGGGCTTCGT
>RGAX01000226.1 GCA_009919985.1 Opitutaceae bacterium | reverse complement strand
ATTAGCATAGGAAGCTCCACCGAAGATGTTCAAAGCTTCAGGGGTGCTCTTAGCAAGGGAGGCACGCAGGCGGCTCTCCGAGATAGCATTGGTGGTTTGGTCAACGACCTTGTCGTTATCATAGGAATAATAGGTATCCCAGTTCCAGCGCGATTGGATCGTGCCTTTGATACCAGCCAAGAGACGATAAGAGTCATTGGTGATATCAGCCTTGCGTGGTCCGATATCGACTGGGCGAAAGTTGAACGAGACGTCGACACCGAAGGGGTTCCAGTAATTGGTCTTCGGGACAATGATGTTATTATCGCCAGCGGTCGAAATAGGCGAAGGAGCCAACTCGATGTGCGATTTATTCTGCTGAAAAGCAGTTTCCAGGTAGAAGTTGGTGTTGGCCGTCAGGTCGTAGCGGAAGGTGGTATTGATACCGGTGCGCTGAACCTCTGGGGTCAGCCAAACGAATTCCTGGAAGTTATAAAGATTGGAAGGATTACCACCAGGCGAGAGACGTTGCACTTCATACGTGCCAGCAGCAGCAGCGTTATAAGTGCCACCGGTGGAGGAGCGCGAAGGGCTGGTGAAACTGGGAGTAGCCGAGGAGAGCGTACCGGCTACGGCGCCGCCCGTACCGGGCAAGCGGGTGATGGCAGCGCCCGCGGCCAAGCCGGGGATATTAACACCGTTAACGCCATTGATCTGACCAGCGGCGGCGCCGGTCAGGCCGATACGAGCCTGAGGACCGGTGCCGGATCGAAGATCGAAATAACCCGCTGCGGCATCGGCTACGTAGTTGCCACCGAGGGCGGCGAACTTGGTGGTCAGGTCAGCGTCGTTAGCAAAGTCGGTGTTAGAGGCCTTCAAAGCGCCGCGCTCAAATTTGGTAATGCCAACGGTGGCACTAGCCTTACCGCTAGAAGCGCCACCAAAAAAGGAGTAGTTCTTTTCCGCGACATCGGTGTTAAGAGAGTTACCATAGCTAACCCCGACTTCAGCGCCGGTGTAATCTTTGCGCAGAATGATGTTCACAACACCGGAAGTCGCGTCCGCGCCGTAAATAGCAGAAGCACCATCTTTGAGCACTTCGATGCGCTCGACCATGGCCAACGGGAAGCGATTAAGGTCAACAAAGACCGTGCCGCCAGAATTGTTACCCGTGGGGGCAACGCGACGGCCGTTGACGATGATCAAGGTATTGTTAGCTCCGAGACCACGTAGGTCGAGAGCGGTCGAACCACGGACGGAAGCCGTGGTGCCACCTTCGTTAATGCCGACCGCGCCAGATTCTGGCAGGTCACGGAGCAAGTCCGTCAGGTTAGTGCGACCAGTAGCATCAATTTCTTGGCGACTGATGACCTTGATTGGGGAAGGCCCTTCAATGTCGACGCGCTTGATGTTAGAACCGGTAACCTCGAATTTCTCGAGTTTGATTGTCTTAGCGGAGGAGTCGGTGGTTTCAGTCTCAGCAGCGGGCTTCACAGTCGTCTGCGCGACCAGAAGGCCGGCACCGAAAAGTGAAGCAGTCGTGAGACGCAATGCGGCGTTAGCGGCCGTGGTCAGCGTTTGTTTCATGGTTTTTGGTTTAGGATGTAGCAGGTGCGGACCCAGGGTAGTTACTAGGTTCCGATAATTTAACCAAATGAGCATGAGTCGCAGGGAAATGGAAATCAACGCGAATTTTCATAATCGTAACCTCACCTCATAAAACCGAAGGGGTTGACTCATACAGGCGATAACGGCATTATTAAGACCAAAAAAAAATTCACTTATGAGGCCAATTTGCTTTTTAAAACTACTAGTCGCCTGCTGCTCGCTGTTTTCCATCCACGCCGCTCCGCCCCCACAGATACCCATTGAGACCCTGTTTTCCGAAGTCGATATGACCTCGGTATCCATCTCACCCACAGGACGCTATCTTACTTGGCTCGCCCCTAAAAATCAGCGCATCAATCTCGCAATTCTTGACCGAGAGACCAATAAATTGCGTTGGCTCACCGATATGAAAGAGGAAAGTGTGACCGCTTACCAGTGGGTTAAGAAAGATCGCATACTTTTCGCCCAACAATGGGCCGGTCGTGAGGAATATGGCATGTTCGCCTGTAACCCCGATGGGAGTAACCTCATTATCATTAATAAATTGCAACGCATCGAGGCGGATGCCGACGGCGCCGGACAAGCTGCCCCTCCTAGCAGCGAACTCGATCTTCCCAAGAGCCTGGTCAGCACCCTTCCCAAAGATCCTGATCACATATTGATGAACCGTATCCGCGGCAGCTCCTTTCTTGGCGATCTCATTAAAGTTAACATCCGAACCGGCAAGGAAACCGTCGAAGAGCGCAACTACATCAACGCCCGCACTTGGATCGCCGACAGCAACGGGGTGGTGCGTGTCGCCATCTGCACCGACTTCGAGGAACCCATCAGCGTCAAATATCGCTCCGATGCCAAAAGCGCATGGCGAACCCTAGGTGAGTTTTCCAAAGAAACATCTCTTTTTTTTGAGGAAGCGGCCCCCATCGAGCCGCATTGGCGCCCCAGCGTTTTCGCCAAAGATAACCGCACGCTCTACGTCAAAAGCTTCATGGAGCACGATAAATCCGCGCTGCTCACTCTCGACCCCGAAACCGGCAAATGGGGTCCTGTACTTTTCACCCACCCCCGTGTCGAAATCGGCAACCGACTCGCAAACTATCGCCGGGGAGGGCTCTCCTCCCGCGCCGCCGTGGATGGCCTCATCTTCAACTCCAGCGGTGAACTGGGAGGTGTCGCATATGAGGATGAAAAATCAGAAATCCATTGGTTTGACCCTAATCTAGCTCGCCTCTCTGCCGACCTGAACCGCGCGCTGCCCGACACCCAAAACTCTATCGATAGCGCCACCAGCGAGGGCAATCTGATGGTCGTGCGTGCCACTAGTGACCGCGACCCCGGCACTTACTACCTCTACGATAAGACCAAACAAGAGCTCACCGAAATCGGTCGCGTCCGCAAAGCAGTTAACCCCGCTCAAATGAGCGAGATGCGCCCCATTCGCTTCCCTGCGCGTGATGGCTGGGAAATTCCCGGATATCTCACAATACCCGCCGGTCGAGAAGCCAAAAACATGCCCATGCTCGTCATCCCCCACGGTGGCCCCTATGGGCCACGCGACTCTTGGGGTTACAACCCAGACGTGCAATTTTTCGCCAATCGCGGCTACGCCGTCCTCCAAGTAAACTACCGTGGCAGCGGGGGTTATGGTCTCAAATTCCAACTCGGCGGGTACAAAGGCTACGGCCGCCAGATGCAGGACGACCTCACCGATGGCGTCAAATGGTGCATCGAACAAGGCTTCGCCAACCCCGCCCGCATCGGTATCTACGGCGCCAGCTATGGCGGTTACGCCGTCCTTGCGGGCCTCACCCTCACCCCAGAACTTTACTGCTGCGGTGTAAACTACGTTGGCGTCTCCGATATCGAAGGCCGCCAAGGCTCCCGCACCTTCGCTGGTCCGCGAGTCATTCGCGAGGGCAATGCTATCCGCAACCTCGACCCGGTAAAGGACATCGCCATCATCCGCGCGACCAACCCGGTCGAGCACATCCCCAATATCCAAGTCCCTCTTTTCTGCGCCTACGGCAAAAATGATCCGCGCGTCCGTTTCGACCAGTGGCTCACGCTCGAAAGCCGCTTAAAACAGTATGGCAAAACTTACGAAATCATGGTCGGTGAAAACGAAGGCCACGGTTTCCGCAAAATCGAAAACCGGCTAGAATACTTTCGCCGTGTCGAAGATTTTCTAGCCCGCAGCATGAACACTCCTGAAGGCCGGGTGAAAATCGGCACCCCCACCGTCAAACCCTCCAAGACGGAATAATAGTATTCGATCTCTTCCGCAACCGCATGCGCGCCACCTCCCCATGACCGAGCTGGCTGCCCTTATCACCCACCTTACGGACCACCAGCGAGGACCCGCCGTGCTCGCCACTCTCGTCGCCGTGGCGGGCTCATCCTACCGCCGCCCCGGCGCGCGACTTATTGTCACCGCCAACGGCCAACGCCTAGGCTCCATCAGCGGCGGTTGCCTCGAAGAAGACGTCCTCCTACGCGCCCGCATAGTAGCCGCCACCGGCCAAGCTGAACTCGTCACCTACGACACCTCCTCCGAAAACGACCTCGTCTGGGGCGTCGGCCTCGGTTGCCACGGCATCGTTCACGTCCTCCTCGAACCCATCCCTTCGCCCGCGCCCGCGTGGGTTCACACGCTCGCCGCCCGACTCGCCGCACG
>RGAX01000225.1 GCA_009919985.1 Opitutaceae bacterium | reverse complement strand
GCTCGAAAACGCGAACCCGTCTGAGAGACCGGTCAGAGTCCGGCTCGCCAGGAATCCCGGTCAAAGTGGCGCAAGCCGCTTAGACCGGGAGGATGTCAACGATGCGGGATAAAAGGTAACTTTGGAAACAAGCTGGGTGCTCTCCAACGTGCGATGCTTGCGTGGGCGGCCCGAGTGCATATCAATGTAGGTGTAATCATGCTCTTGCGTTGGTTTATCGTTTTTGGGGCCCTGTGGGTCTGGCCTTTAGGGGCGCAGACCGCGGCACCACGTCTGGACTCTCAGGAGTTGCTGGCTTCGCCCGCGCCCATGACTCAGAAACGCGTCGTGGTGATTCCGGTTCGCGACGAGATCGCTTCGCCGGTACTGTATATTTTACGCCGTGGACTGAAAGAAGCCATCGAGGAGAAGGCGGACGTGGTCGTGCTTGATATGAAGACGCCCGGCGGTGCGCTTGATGTGACCTTCGATATCATGGAGGCGCTCGCAAAATTTCCCGGTGAGACGGTTACGTTTGTGAACAACGAGGCGATGTCGGCGGGAGCGTTTATCTCCGCGATGACGGGAGAGATCTGGTTTGCGCCCGACGGGATCATCGGAGCGGCAGCCCCGGTTTCGTCTACAGGCCAAGATGTGGATGCGACGATGAAGTTGAAAATCACGAGCTATTTAAAAGCTCGGTTACGCTCGATCTCCGAGGGTAAGGGCTACCGCGGCCAGGTGATTTCGGCGATGGTTGATGCGGATTATGAATTAAAAATCGGCGACACGGTGCTGAAAGCGAAAGGCGAGTTACTATCGCTCACCTCGAGTGAGGCAGCAAAAACATATGGCGAACCGGCGCAGGCGTTACTCGCGGCGGGCACGGCGAAGAGCGTCGATGCGTTGCTCGAGAAAAAATTTGGCCCCAGTGGATTTACCCTGAAACGACTCGAGATCACGTGGTCGGAGCGTTTGGCGGTGGTATTGAACCGGTTGTCGCCGATATTGCTAGGGCTTGGATTGTTGGCGCTATTTATTGAATTTAAGACGCCAGGCTTCGGGATTTTCGGCGTCGCAGGTATCGTGTGTCTGGGCGTAGTTTTTATGGGAAGTTATGTCGCGGGCTTTTCCGGGCATGAGCCGGTGCTAGGGTTTAGCCTGGGACTTATACTGGTCGCGGTGGAACTGTTCTTCTTTCCGGGTGTGGCGATCGTTGCGCTCGCCGGCCTGCTTTTGATGCTCGGTTCGCTGGTGTGGGCGATGGCCGATCTGTGGCCGGGCATGTCGTTTAGCGTGGCGTGGTCAGGCGATGTATTTGCTGGGCCGTTACAAAATCTCGGGCTCGGGCTACTGCTCGCCTTAGGGCTCGGGTTGGCATTGGCGAAATTTTTACCGAGTGGCTGGGTGTGGGATCGGCTCGTGGTGGGCTCCGTTGTGAGCGGATCGGCGCAGGTCGCAGGCGGAGCGCCGGAGGCGGCGGGCGGCGTGGCGGCGTTGATGGGCCAACGCGGCGTGGCGGTGACGGCCTTGCGACCGGGCGGGCAGGTGGAAATCGCGGGGCGGCGCTATGAGGCCTCGGTCGCGGTGGGCGCCATCGATGCCGGCGTGGCGGTCGTAGTATGCGGGCGTTCGGATTTCGGACTCGTGGTGGAAAAGGCCGACGTATGAACGCGGTCGTTTTACTTTTTGTTGTCGGCGTGATGCTACTCGCGGGCGAAGTGTTCGTGCCGGGCGCCGTGCTGGGTATCATCGGCGGGCTGGCGATGGCGGTGGGTTGTGGCGTGGCGTTTTTCCAGTGGGGTGCGCTCGGTGGCACGATCGCGACGGTGGCCGCACTGGGGTTTTTGGGCCTCACCCTTTACCTCGAACTGGTGTGGTTGCCTAAGCGACGGTGGACGCGACCAGCCAACCGCCCTTGGCGGCGGCGGACATCGTGGGCAAAATGGCCGAGGCGGAAACTCCGCTCGTGCCGACGGGTTATGTGCGCGTCGAGGGTCGGCGCTATGAAGCATTTTGCCCCGCGGGGCATGTGGCGAAGGGCGCGATGTTGCGCGTCGCCGGTCAGGACAATTTTCGTCTCATCGTAACCAAACCCTAAATAACTCCATGCCTCCTCTATTCCTTGCCGCGCTGATTGGCGTTCCGTTGCTGATCATACTTTTCGTCGTCTTTTCTTTTTTTAACACGTGGCTCAAGGCCAAGCTCAACGGTGCGCCCGTGGGTTTCGCTAACTTGCTTGGGATGCGCCTCGGTGGCGTCCCCGTCGATCTCGTGGTCGACGCGCGCATCACGGCGGTGAAGGCCGGCATCGAGGTTTCTACGGATAAAATCTCCGCGCATTTCCTCGCGGGCGGTAACGTCGTGCCGACGGTTCAAGCGATTATCGCTGCGCAAAAAGCCGGCATCGAACTTGGTTGGGACCGCGCGTGTGCGATCGATCTTGCGACCAAGGGCTCGGGTAAATCTGTGCTCGAAGCGGTGCGCACGTCGGTGGACCCGAAGGTGATCGATTGCCCAAATCCCGAGAGCGGTCGTACGACGATCGACGGCGTGGCTAAAGATGGCATTCAGGTGAAAGTAAAAGCGCGCGTTACGGTGCGTACGCACCTCGATCGTTTCGTCGGCGGAGCGAAAGAAGAGACGATCATCGCCCGCGTCGGCGAAGGTATCGTTTCCACGATCGGCACTTCGGACAGCTACAAGCACGTGCTCGAGTCGCCCGACAGCATTTCGAAAACGGTGCTCGCGCGCGGCCTCGATGTCGGAACGGCGTTTGAAATTCTCTCGATCGATATCGCCGACGTGGACGTCGGTGAAAACGTGGGCGCTAAACTTCAGGAAGCGCAGGCGGAGGCGAACAAGAGCATCGCGCAGGCTCAGGCGGAAATCCGCCGCGCGGCGGCTGTCGCCGTTGAACAGGAAATGAAGGCGCGCGTGCAAGAGATGCAGGCGAAAGTTGTTGAAGCGCAGGCTCAGGTGCCGCTCGCGATGGCCGAAGCCTTCCGCCAAGGCCGTCTCGGCGTGATGGATTATTACAAAATGGAAAACGTGCAGGCTGATTCCGCGATGCGCCAAAGCATCGCTCAACCCGACGGCAAAAAGTAATTCTGCTCGCGTGGCGCGGGGTGAATTCGCGCCACTCACTTATCCCCGATGAATTGGATCTCCGAACATCTTCAGCTCATTCTTGCCGTCGCGGGCGCGGTGGCCTATTGGTTGAACCAACGCCGCGAGGCCGAGGCGGCGCGTGATGCGGAAAAAAATCCGCCGCCGGCTTCGCTCGCCGAGGCGGACGCGGATGATGAGCCGGTGCGTGCGGAGCCGCCGTTGGTGGAGGAAAAAAAGTTTCCGTTGCCGCCGTTGGCGCGACCACTCGCGCCGACGGATACGTTTGGCGGACCGAGCCGACCGCTCGTGCGGCGCCCGGAAACCGAGCGGCGGGTGGAGCCAGCGCCAGCGCCTGTGCCTGTGCCTACGGCAATCGCGCTTGAAACGTACGCGGCTTCCCTTGAGCGGCAGGAACAGTTGGCGACGAAAATGCGCGAGTTGGCCGAGCAGCGCGCGCTGGTTGCGCGTAAGGCGGCGGCCGTGGCGGTGACCGATGCGGCGGTGGCGCAAAGCGCCCGGGCGGGCCACGAGCTCCGCCATGATCTGCGCGATCCACGCAGCTTACGGCGGGCGATGGTGCTGCGCGAAATTCTGGGCGCGCCGGTCGCGTTACGCTGAGGCGCAGCGTGGCGGATTACTTGCCGAGTTTCACGCGGTCGTAGCCTTTGAAGCCTTGATCGCGGAGTTGGGTACGAACGCCCTTTTCCTCGATTGCGAGATTCTCGAGCGCGGAAGCAGTGATAAAGATTAGAACAAGCAGGATGATGCCGATAGAAATTTTGCCGATCTTGAGCACGAGGGCGGGATCGACGAGCGGGGCGGCGGGCAGGTTCGTGTGAGAGCGCGAAGGTTTGGCTTGGGCGCGGGTGTGCTCGGCGGGGTTATCGGCGGGCGGCGCGGTGCGATCGGCGCGTTCGCCGGCGGAGGCGACGGAGACGTCCATGCGGCCATAGACTTCGCGGCTGGGTTGGCGAGGGCGGGGCTCGCCGCGGCCGAGGGCGGCGTAGTCGTTGAGGATACGGTCGGCGGGGACTTTGAGAAACTGGGCGTAGGTGCGCAGGAAGCCGCGGACGTAAATTTCGCTCAGGCTAATATCGAAATTATTGCTCTCAAATTTCTGGAGGTATTCGCCGCGGATTTTAGTCGCTTCGGCGGACTCACGAATGGATATGCCTTTCTGTTTGCGGGCGTC
>RGAX01000224.1 GCA_009919985.1 Opitutaceae bacterium | reverse complement strand
CGTCGCTCCGGATTGGTTAACCCAGATGCTTGCTCCCTTCGCCACAGCGAACGCAGAGCACATCGGCGCCGTAGGCGGCGAAGTCATTCCCGTATTTCCAGACGGCCTCCCGCCTTGGGTCGCCGAGTGGCACGCCCCCCTCGCCTTCCGCCCCGACGCCGGCCCGCTACCCGCGCGTCACAGCCCCATGGGGGCTAATCTCGCCATCCCGCGTTCCGTATTTGGACTCGTGGGCATTTTCCACACCGCCCTCGACCGCGCCGCGGGCAATTACTTCTCCGGCGGGGACAGCGAAATGGTGCGCCGTATCCGCGCCGCCGGCCTTGAAATCTGGTTCGCCCCCCGCGCCGCCGTGCGCCACCAGATGCCCGCGAGCCGCACTACGTTTCGCTACGCCGCTCGCCACGCTTTCGATTCCGCTCGTTCACGCACCATTGACCGCGCCGGACAATCCGGCGCCAAGGCCTACCTCGCGTCACGCTGGCTCGCCAATATCCTAAAACTCTTCGGCTACGCCATCATGGCGCTCTTGCCCTTGCTAATCCTGCGCACCGGCGACGCCAAAAAAGCTCTCGTCCGCGCCTGGCGCTCCTGCGGCTACCTTTATCAAATCCCGCGCTCGCTCGTTGGGAAAATATAAGTCTCACTCGCACTGTGGCTGACCCGCTTCAAATTTCCGTCGTTATCGTGGCCAAAAACGAGGCCGCAAATCTCCCGCGCTGCCTAGCCAGCGTGCGCGACTGGACGGCCGAGATTGTTGTGGTGCTCAACGCCACCACCGACGCCTCCGAGGCCCTCGCACTTGGCGCCGGGTCACGCGTCCATCACCTGCCCTGGCAAGGTTTTCGCGACACCAAAAACGCCGCCCTCGCACTCGCGACCCACCCGTGGGCGCTTTGTCTCGACGCCGACGAAGAGGTTTCCCCGGCACTCCGCGATACGATCACCGCTTTTTTTGCCCGCGCCGATTTCGATGCCTTTGCCGGCGCGCGCTTTCCCCGTAAGGTCTGGTTCATCGACCGCTGGATCACGCACGGCGATTGGTATCCTGATCTTAGTCTGCGCCTCATTCAGCGCACCCGCGCTCGCTGGGGCGGCGACGCCTTCGTCCACGAGAAAATGGAATGCAACGGCCCCATCACAACCTTGAGCGGCGATCTCAATCATTACTCGTTCCCCGCGCTGGCAAGCCACGTAGCGAAAATAAATCCCTTCGCCGATCTATTCCTCCAACAACACCAGGCCCGCGGTACGCGTTTCTCGGTACTCGCCGCCGTGATCCGGCCATTTTGGCGTTTTTTGCGAGCATACGTTTTAAAACTCGGTTTTCTTGACGGTTTCCCAGGTCTGTACATCGCGTGGGCCACAGCCTTTGGCGCGTTCGTGCGCTACAGCCGACTCTACGAAGCGGAAAAGCAGTCCCCGCCAACGACTCATGGCTAACGAGCCGCATACATTCAGTAAACTGGCCGAAGAACTCGTCGGCGATTTCCGCGGTGTCTCGTTTGATGAACCGCGCAAAACCCGCAAGCGTCCTACGCTCGCGCTTGCCGGCCTCGTCGAATCGATCCTTAACCAACATCAGATCGGCCGCGACTCGGCCGAACACACGATCCGCGCGCACTGGCCCGAACTCGTCGGCCCCGCCAACGCCAGTTACTCGCACGCCGTCCGCATCGAACGCGAAAAGCGCTTAGTCGTGCACGTCGCCCATTCGGTCGTCCGCAACGAGCTTTTCATGCACCGGGCCGAAATCCTAGAACGCATCCAAAAGCTAACGGGTTGCGCCGGCATCAAGGAAATCAACCTACGCGCCGGCTAAACCCGGAAATGTGACGTTTTGGCGCAGCTCAATCCGGGGCCAAATTTGCGCTTGCGCGGTTGGCTATGGTTTCTGAGCTTGGGACCTTGCGTTAGTGAGAGTCCATCGGTTGTGGACCCTCACCATGACCGGTCCGGCATTCCGTCGGATTAAAACGGTGGCGCCGGCCAACACGAGTTTCCCTCGGTGCGGGCGGGCGGCACGGGACCTGCAAAGGCCCCCTACAGTCGTGCAACTCAAACACTAAACCATGTCCACTACTACCGTCGTTAAGCCCGAAATCATCGCTAAATTCAAAACCCACGACACCGATACCGGTTCGTCCGAAGTTCAGATCGCGCTGCTCACCGCTCGGATCAATCACTTGACCGAGCATCTGCGCACTCACCGCAAGGATTTCCACTCCCGCCGTGGCCTGCTCCAGATGGCCAGCCGCCGTCGTAAGCTTCTAGATTATCTCAAGAAGCACGAATTGAACAAGTACACCGATATTCTCGCGAAGCTCAGCCTTCGCAAGTAACGCTTTAAATCGCACGGGCGACCCGATCCGCGGGTCGCCCGTTGTCTTTACCGACACTCGAATCAAGACAGGGACATTTCTGATTGTTGCTCCACGAGGGGCGCCAACCTGAAATCTCTCGAGTCTGACCGAGATGATTGCAAAGCCCGGCCGACCTTCGCGTCGACCGCAGCCCAAAACCCGAGACACCGCCGCCGCGCTCACTGCGCGCCGCCGGCATCTCTTGTCCGCTAACCGAAAAACAAAATAGTCAGTTAATCCGAAATCCGCGGCCCCTGCGCCGCATCCGTCCGAAAATCCGTTATGAATCAGAAACACAATGTTACCGTTCCCGGCCTCGGGATGACCTTCTCCACCGGCTCCATCGCCCAACTCGCTGGCGGCGCCGTCAACGTCAACGTCGGCGAGACCAACGTCTTCGTCACCGCCTGCGTCGCCCAGACCATGCGCCCCGGCCAAGATTTCTTCCCTCTCACCGTCGACTACCGCGACAAGTACGCCGCTGCTGGCCGCTTCCCCGGTGGTTATTTTAAACGCGAAGGCCGTCCCTCCGAGCGCGAGATCTTGATCTCCCGCCTGTGCGACCGTCCTTGCCGCCCCCTCTTCCCTGAGGGTTTCCTCAATGAAGTCCAAATCATCGGTCAGCTCATGTCCGCCGATTTGATCCACGACTCCGACATCGCGATGGTCAACGGCGCCTCCGCCGCCCTCGCCATCTCCGACATCCCATGGAACGGGCCCATCGGCTGCGTGCGTGTTGCCATGATCGAGGATAAGTTCGTCGCCAACCCCACCATCGAGCAGATGTTCTCCAGCTCGCTCGACCTGATCTACGTTGGCAACGCCAAGGACATGCTGATGATCGAAGGTTCCGCCGACCAGATTTCCGAAGAGAAATTCGTCGAAGCCCTCGCCTTCGGCCACGAAGCCATCCAGCCAATCATCGCGGCCATCAAAGAGCTCACCGCTCTCGCCGGTAAGACCAAGTCCGTCTTCAAGTTGGTCGGCGCCACCCCCGAGGCCCGCGCCATCATCGAGCGCGTCGTCCCCGCCGACCGCGTTTCCGCCGCCATCTTCGGCTTCGAGAAAAACGTCCGCTCCGCCAACGTCAAAGCCCTCAAGGAAGAAGCCAAAGCCGCTCTTCTTGCTGAGCTCGGCGAAGGTAAGTTCACCGACGTCGACTTGAACGTCGTGTTCGAAGACCTCCAATACAAAGCCTACCGCGCCACCGTCCTCGCCAAAGGCGTCCGTTCCGACCACCGCGACGCGAAGGCCCTTCGCCCGCTGCAAGCCCAAGTCGGCGTCCTCCCCCGCGTGCACGGTTCCGCCATGTTCCAACGCGGCGACACCCAAAATATCGCCATCGTCACCCTCGGGCCGACGAAGGAAGCACAGGATATGGACGGCCTCACCGGCGGCCCGACCTCCAAGTCGTTCATCCTCCACTACAACTTCCCGCCGTTCTCCGTCGGTGAGGCCGGTCGCTTCATCGGCCCCGGCCGCCGCGAAATCGGCCACGGCGCCCTCGCCGAACGCTCGCTGGTTCCGATTCTCCCGCCCGAAGACGCATTCCCCTACAGCATCCGCGTTGTCTCCGAGATCATGGCCTCCAACGGCTCGACCTCGATGGCTTCGATCTGCGGCGGCTGCTTGGCCCTCATGGACGCCGGCGTACCGATCATTGCTCCGGTTGCCGGTATCTCCTGCGGTCTCATGACCGAGATGGCGGCCGATGGCTCCATCACGAAGTGGACCACCATCACCGACATCCTCGGTGAAGAAGATCATTTCGGTGACATGGACTTCAAAGTCGCTGGCACAACCAAGGGCATCACCGGCTTCCAGCTCGATCTGAAGATCAACGGCCTGCCCTTCGAAATCGCCAAGACCGCGATCTACCAAGCCCGCGATGCCCGCATCGAAATCCTCAAGACGATGCTCGCCTCCCTGCCCGCGCCCCGCGCCGGTCTCAGCCAAT
>RGAX01000223.1 GCA_009919985.1 Opitutaceae bacterium | reverse complement strand
CGTCGCGGTAAAACGCCAACGCCCGCTCAAGGTCCGACACCTTCAAGTGCGCATGGCCAACGGTTACGCCGGCATGGATCGGTTGTGTGGGCCTACTTGGTGTTTTCATGGCTGTCACGCTCGAGTTTACCACCAACGTCCCCACCAGAGTTGGCGCTTAAAGAAATTCAGGTCACGATCACCCCGCACGCCGAGGCGGTTGATATCATAGGGCTGCGGGCTCACAAGCGGGTTGATGCGATTGCCGATACGAAAGGCCACGTCGATCCCCAGCGATGCAAACGCTCGATAAAGCTCGTTTTTCTCGGCTGTGCTTTGCGGGCGCTTGCCGTAGGGATAAGCGAAGGCCCCGATGGGGTGTAGGGTTTGGAGTGCGGTGAGGTTCGCTTTGAGGTCGGTGGCTCGCTGCTCCGTCGTGAGCTGCGCGTAGTTTGTATGCGCATGTGAATGGTAGCCGATTTCCCAGCCGTTACTTGCTAGGGTTTGAAGTTGAGCCGCACTCATCAGTGCCTGCGGCACGGTGTCCCACTGGCTGGTACCGTTGATAAAAGCACTCGGGACAAAAACTAGCCCGGGCACGAGCTGCTGTCGCAGGATTGGTGCGGCAAGGCTCAACGTGTCGACATACGCGTCGTCAAAGGTGACCAAGACGGAGTACGGTGAAAGCGCTGGGCCGCCCCGCTGGGCGCTGCGCAATTGTCCAGCGGTGATAAACGTGAAGCCTTCGGCGAGTAACCAGCGGAGCTGCGTCTCGAGTTGTTCGCAGGTGACGGTAAGGGCGTCTCGTTGAGCGTGAGAAACCCGATGATACATCAAAACCCTTAATCCGCGTCGAGCGTACCAGCGCATAGGCCAGAGCATATTGGGTATTGGACTCGGCGTTGACAATCTCGGGCTGCATTTTAATCGATTCACTTTACACACGGACAACGCTAACTCGCATGAACCCTTTACCAATATCCGTGGTGATCATCTCGCTGAATGAGATTGGGCATTTGGAGGGGTGTTTGGAATCGGTGCGGGCTTTGGCGAGCGATATTGTGCTCGTCGATTCGGGCAGCACGGATGGGACCGTAGACCGAGCGAAGGCCTCGGGGGTGAGGGTCTATCACCGCCGCTGGACGGGATACTCCGACCAGAAGAACTACGCCAACGCCTTGGCGGCGCATGATTGGGTTTTATCCTTGGATGTAGATGAGCGCCTGACACCGGCCTTGATCGCGGCCATCCGGGCTGAGTGGCTGCGTGGACCGCGCGCGGATGCTTATGATCTGAAGTTTGTGAACTTCATCGGGAATCGCTTAATCCGCTTTGGCTCGTGGAATCCCGAGTACCACGTGCGGCTTTTTGATCGGACCAAGTTTCACTGGAATAGTGACGAAGTGCACGAGGGCTTAAAAATGAATGCGCCTGTAACCTTGAGCCGGCTCGGGGGTGCAATAGAGCACCGCACGGTGGATTCCGTAGAAGAACTCGTCATCAAGACTGAGCGATACAGTGCGTTGTTCGCGGAGAAATTACTTCGCCTCGGTCGCCAACCCTCTTGGTGGAAGATCTGGCTTAATCCGGTGTTTCGTTTCTGGCGTGATTTCGTGGTCAAAGCGGGCGTGTTGGATGGGCGTTTAGGTTTTGCGATTGCATGGGAGTCGGCCCGATACACGCACCTCAAGTATAAGCTCGCGCTTCCACCAACTCAGAGAGAGCCGCGTTGGTCGCCCGTGTATTTATGGTCAGCCTCAGTCGCGGCGGCTGGTTTGGTGTGGTTAAGTGTCGTGTTGCCGGGTGGCTGGAGAGACGCAATCAAGTCGTCAGCCCCGGCTGAGACTATGAGTATGGTCTCGGGTGCTACAAAAGGCGCGCACGACGATTTTGATAATCACTTCGCTCAGCCTGCGACCCGCACCGTCGAAGACGAAGAGGTCTGGATTTAATCCTGCTTTCTCGCCGGTTTTTGACTGTTGAAATAAGCGAGTGTCGCCCGAGAGACGCGCTCAATGAATTCGTCTTTTTGGGAACGCTGTCGGCTCCCCCCGCGGTTCTGAACCGGAGGATGCGTGAACATCACACAAAAGATGTAAGGCCGCTCTTTGAGCAGGACGATACCTTCCTCGCAGCGCATGGTTGGGCTTGTTCCCGATTCACCGGCAAAACGGATATTTTCGGGTAACTCCACTTGAGTAAAAGTTGCGGAGGGTAGGGCGAGTAGATCGAGGACCTCTCGCGAAGTAGTGCGATCCACAATCTGACCGTCGTAGATCAATTGTAAGGCCCTCATGGCGGCACGCGGTGTGCCCACGTTTTCTGGCAGGTTGGCCGGTGCAGTGCGGCGACTGACTGCGCGACGTTGAAATTTGAGCTCAGGTGTACCTTGAGCGAGGAGAGACGCGTTGATGTTCTCCATGCCCAACACATCTGTGAGGAGATTCGCTGCGGTGTTATCGTTCACCATCATCATAAGGGCCGCGTAATCTCGCAGGCTCATCGAGAGCGTCTTGGCCTCCATATGGCGTAAGACGCCAAACCCGCCGGTGCGTGCTGAGTCCGGCACAGGCTGGGCGGCGGTCAGTGAAACCTTGCCCGCCGCGGCTTGCCGAAAGAGCTCGGTGACCAGATGGATGCGGATACAGCTACCTTGGGGAAATACTCCGTCGGCGTTGACTAGAAATTCGTTCCCGCGGGTCAGATCCTTGATCGCGATGCCTACATTAAACCCTGACTCCTTGGCCAATTTCTCAAGTTCATGTTGAAACTCGGCAGGCGCGTTGGGTGCCACCTCTGCGGCCATTAAACCCAAACTTGCGCAGAGTAGTAGTAGCACGATGGGGCGTAGCATATTTGGTCGGATGTATATTATGCTCGCTCCTCACGCAGTGCAAGTGGGTAGGATTTCTTTGGTCACTTGCTGCTCCTCAGAGCTGCCACGCTTACGCGGTCTTGGCCGTCGGGACCTCAGCGCGGAGTTGTTGGAGGAGGGCTTGGATGTAGCCGTGGCAGAAGGCGAAGGCTTTGTGGCCGCCCGTGTCGCCTTCGATGTGGGGCACATGGTCTGGCATTACCATGCCGTCGTAACCAAACTCCTGATAAACTCTCAAGGCCTTCGGCATATCCACATCGCCATCGTCGGGCATCGTCTCATCGAAATTTAGATAACCGCCGCGGATGTTGCGAAAGTGCACGTTGAAGATCTTGCCGCGCCGGCCGAAGTCTCGGATCACGTCGTAGATCTGTTCGTTGGGCTTGGGCAACATCTCGGCCACCGTGCCTTGGCAGAAGTTGAGTCCATGATACGCACTTGCCTGCATCTCGACAAACTTCACCAAGCCCGCCGGCGTACCGAGCACCGTGTTGACGCCGCGCCAACCCGTCTCTGGCGGCATTCCGGGGTCTTGTGGGTGGCACGCAATCTTGACCTTCGACTCCTCCGCGCTGGGCACGATTTTTTTGAGGAAGGTGTTGATACGGTCCCAATAGATCTCCTCGGTGATCCGCCCGGCTGGCGTCATCTCCGCACCGGGTTTTAACTGGCTGTAATCAAAGGATTTTAAAGTCGCCCCGCCGCGGCCCACCTTGGTGCCGGTCCGCACCACGCCGATGAAGGTGAGGTTGTATTTCACCATCGGGATGCCGGCCGCGCCGCAGTTGCGGATCATCTGGCCGAGCTGCTCTAGCGTGCGGTCGCGCTCGGGATTTTTATCGAGAAGGACCTCGGGATGCTCACCTTCAGTGATGTAGGCCGCGCTTAAAGGCAGGGGCACACAGTCTAGCGCGATGCCAAAAGACTCCACGTGCTGCCGCAGTCGCTTCAGGTCATCGACGCTCCAGCCATCGTCTAGCCCGCGCCCGACTTTACCGCTGCAGATGTTCTTCACGCCAAAGGCCGCGAGCGCGCGCAACGTCGTGGGCGTGTGGTCATGTTGATGGCCAGCCTTCATGCGCATCGCGGGCAACGCGGATGGAGACGATGCCGCGACCACACGGGTAGGGGCGAAGCTGGCGCTTGCGAGACCGAGCGCACTCGCGCCAGTCACCGCCGTGCCGATAAAATCCCGACGATTGATAAGGGACATAGGGGTAGTGGACGAAACCAAACCCCAAAGTACCGCCGCCTCAATCCCCTTTACGCGCGAGCCCTACCCACAAAAAGCCAGAGAACAGTGCAAACCCGGGAGCTACCCTGCCAATGATCGGGGGTGAGATGGGTTTGCTTGACTAACTGGGCGTGGGCCTAGGCTAGGGATGGACTCACGCTCGCGGCGCGCCCGGCGGTCGCGCCCCACCATAGAGCGAAGGTCCTTACCGTCGGTTTTTTAAGAAAGACTTT
>RGAX01000222.1 GCA_009919985.1 Opitutaceae bacterium | reverse complement strand
CAAGCCGCCACCGCGCGCACGAGCACCTCTTCGTTAAACGCCCATAAATCCTCCATGCTTCCGCCGCCACGCCCGATCACAAGCAAGTCAAATATTTCCAATTTTCCAGCGAGCTCGAGCATCACCGCCAGCTCTGACGCCGCACCTTCGCCTTGGACTTTGGCTGGAATCACGACCACGCGACCGCGCCATTCGCGCCGGGTCATGATGCGGATAAAATCCTGCACCGCCGCACCCGTCGGCGACGTGATAAACCCCACGCATAACGGCAACGGCGGCAACGCCCGCTTCTTCTCCGGCGCAAACAATCCCTCGGCGGCGAGCCGCGACTTCAATGCCTCAAACTCGCGCTGCAACCGCCCCACCCCATCTTCCACGACGACTCGCACGATGAGCTGATATTGGCCTCGCGCCTCGTACACGCTTACATCGCCGTACACCACGACCTGTTGCCCATCGCGCAGCTTGACCGTCTGCCGCAGCGCATCGCCGCGAAACAGCACCGCGCTCACCTGCGCACTGGCATCCTTCAGCGAAAAATAAACATGGCCGCTGCCCTGCGCCCGCACGTTGGAAACTTCGCCGCGCACCCACGACGAACCCACCGTGGACTCGAGCAGCGTCTTCACGCGCCGCGTAAACACGCTGACGCTCTCCACGCGCGGGTCGCCCCCCAACTCAGCATCAATCGGCGCGCTTGGCATATTTTTTTCGCACCAGTTGCACCAACACGACAGCAACAACGAGTACCCCAACACCCGTGGCCGCGACCTTAAAGTTGCCGTTGAGAATTCCTTTACCCATCACGAGCGCGCCAACCGCCCAAGGCATGACGCACAACCACGAGGCGATCATGTAGAGCTTGAACGGCACCTCCGCCAAACCGAGCAGATAGCCTTGAAGAAAAAACGGCGGCCCCGGCGTCAGACGTACCACGAGCGTAGCCGAAAGCGCATTTTTCGCCGTGATGCTCGGAATTTTGTAACCATAGCGCGTCACCAGATTAGTTAGCAACGGCCGGAGAGCATAGCGAGCCAGCCAATACGTGAGCGCAAGATTGAGAGCGATCATCGCCAGCGACAACGCGATTACGCCACCCATCGAAAGCTGAGCACCAAACGCTTCGCCCGCGCTCAAAGTAAACGCCATTAAGGGCGCGCCCGCCGCCGGCAATACCGCCATCGCGGCAAAAAATACCACAGGCCCCGCTATACGGATGAGACTCATGCCTTGATCGATCAATTCCCGCGGATTCGCCCCGCGCAACAAGACAAAGAAGCCACCTAAAAGCACGAAGGCTAGTGCAGCGAGCTTCAGCCACGGCAAAGGTTTTTTCTTCGACAGATTCTGGGAAGACATAAAGCCAGCGTGCCTGCCGCCGCGCCGGACCGTCAAGAACTCGCCGTGACGGGCCCAGCGGCAGCCGGACCCGCAAGTCTCACTAAGTCTCGAGCAAGGTTTTAAGATTATGCAGGCATGTCCGACTTGCCGTTTCGCCGCCATGTGAAAAGGCGTGTCCCGCCGGAAGATGGAGCAAGGACTCGTCGATCTTCTCCAACCGCCAATGTGTCTCGAGTGAAAGCAGTCCGGCGTAACCGAGTTCGCCCAACACAAGCAGATGAGCCCGCCAGTCCACCTGACCGATGCCCACCGGCGTACCAACAGCGATGAGTTCGCCCGATTTCGGCGCCGCAAGACGGAGCGCGTCTTTAACGTGCAGATGCAACAAGCGCGACGCGAGCAAGCGTAGATCCGCAGGTGATGGCGCGGCGGCGCCGGGCACGTAGAGCACGTTGCACGGATCCCAAATCGCGCCAATACGATCGGCGGCCAACGGGGCCAAGATCGCCGCGGTTTCAGCGGCGGTAGCAGCCAGACAGGAATGTTCGTTTTCCACACCGACGCGCACGCCCGAACCGGTGGCGAGTTCGAGCAAGCCAAGTAGGTGCTCAACGACGCGGGCCTGTTTCTCTGGCGCGGCAGGATTCGGTGTGCGCAAAAACGTGAAGACGCGCAAGAGGTCGCACTGCAATTCCCGCGCGACTTCGAGGCTACGTTTGAAAATCTCCCGGTGGGCTGCGATCGCGGTCGCGTCCTCTAAATCGCACTTAAAAACCGGAGTCGCACAGCCGACCACGCGCCAGCCTTCGGCCCGTGAGGCGACGGCGATCTCCGCGACATCGGCGCGTGTGAGGTCTTTGAACGCGCGTCCGTTGAAGCTACGCAGCTCGAGGCCGGGCAGTTTGAACTCGCGCAGGAAAGCCGAGATGACCGGCAATTCTTGAGCGACCTCATCGGAAATGACGGTGACGGAGCGGGGGAAATTCATTGCGAAGAGGTTGAGAGCGACCGAGCTGATTACTTGGAGGCGGCTTGATAACCGGCTTTTTTCATCACTTCGGCAATCGTAACCGGAGCGCCACCGCGGCGCTTGCTCTCGTCGGCGGCCTCCATGAACGCGAGCAGCTCGAGCGTTGTCTCGGGGGCGACTGGGGAAATTCCCGTTTGGAAAAATTTCATGATCTCCACCGTGAGGCCGGCGTAGTTTTGTTTTTCACCCACGACAGCGACGCCCTTGGTGCCGACGACGGTAACACCGTAGCCTTTAAAACTATTCCGATTACCCTGCGCGGTCCCGACGCGGCCGTCGGACCAGATGCCGGTGATCACATCGGTATTGGCCGTCTGCGTGCGCACGACTTGCGTGCAGCCCGGCCCGAGCACGGTGTAAAGCGCTTCAACACAGTGGATGCCGTACCAGAAAAAATCCGGATGCGTCGGCTCGTACACCGCCGGCCCGATTGAGTAAGCCGAGGTGATGCTCCCGATCGCCGCGAGCTTGGGCGCGAAGGGTTCAGGCGAGTAACGCAGCGACGACGAACTAAAAATCGGCACGCCGGCCTCACGCGCTAGACGCACCAACTCAACGGCATCTTTGAGCGAACCGGCGAAAGGCTTATCAAGGAATACCGGTTTCTTAGCCGCGAGCGTACGGCGAAATTGATCGAGGTGCGGACGGCCATCGAGACTTTCGATGAGAATCGCGTCCACGTTGCGCGCGAGTTCCTCGATGGTGTCGTAGATTTTTACGCCGTAAGTATCGACGAGTTGCTTCGTGTAACCTTCGACGCGGGAGGCACTCGATTCGATGTCGGCGCTGCCGCCTTTGAACGCTGCGACCACGCGTCCACCGGGGACGTGACCGGGAGCCTTGGGGTCGTTGTAAGTTTTGGCGAAGGCCGGGACGTGCGAGGTATCAAGACCAATCATACCGAGGCGCAACGGCTCGGCGGCGCGCGTCGAAACAATAGCAAACATGGCGAGGAGAATAAGACGGAGGTTCATGGGGAAGCGTAGGGATTAAGCGGAAAGTTGACTGGCGGCGGCGGTGTCGATGTAGAGCGTGGCGTCAGCGTGAAGCCGGAGAATCGACGCGGGACACGCCGTCGAAACTGGTCCCTCAACGGTGGCACGCACGGCGGCAGCTTTGCGCGGGCCGGGCACGTGGATACTTAGGCGACCGGCTTGGCGAAACACAGAAACCGTCAGCGTGAACGCATGGCGCGGCACATCGGCGAGCGTGGGAAAACAACCGTCGTTAACCTGTTGTTGGCGGCACGCATGATCCAACTCGACAACCTTTACTAGTTGCGGGTCTTCGAAATCGGCGACGGGCGGATCATTGAATGCGATGTGACCGTTTTCGCCGATGCCCATACAAATCAGGTCAATCGGCTTTTCGCGCAGTAGCATCGTGTAGCGCGCCGCGACGGCCGCCGCATCCGGCTCCTCGGCTGGAAGTGGATGAAAACGACCCACGCCGACGTATTGGAGAAAATGCTGGTGCAGATAGTGCCGAAAACTCTGCGGATGCACCTCGGACAGGCCGACGTAATCGTCCATGTGGAATGCGGTGATGCGCGACCAATCTAGCGTAACGCCGCATTGCGCGGGATCAACGAGTGCGGCGAGAAATTCATCCTGTGACGGCGCGCACGCGAAGATGACGCGAGCCTCGCCTTGACGAGTAATCACGCCGTGCAGGTGCGCGGCCACGGCGCGGGCCGCGGCGCGACCCAGCGCGGCGCGGTCGGAATGAACTTCAAGCGCCAGACGACCGGCGGTGGAATAATGCGGAGCAATGAAGGGCATGAGGAAAATTAAAGCGGTGGCAGCGTGACGCCGAAAGCGACGGCCGGCGCCGAGGACCAAAGTTGATGAGCGACGTCGGGCGAAAGGCCGAGCCAATCTGCGACGTGGCGCACGCCGATATCGGGCGTGAGCGTAGAGCCCGCAAAATTTTGCGCCCCTGGCTGGCGCGCGACGCCATCACTCCCGACATCAATCTG
>RGAX01000221.1 GCA_009919985.1 Opitutaceae bacterium | reverse complement strand
GCCAACCGCTGCGTGACGCGCCGAAAAACACCATGTAGCCGCGCTGAAAATCGGTTTCTTGTTTCCGCACGTTGCGGAAATTTGGCATCATGAGCTGGGTCGGACGCCGGCCTGAATAATAAGAATCTTCAAAGCCTTCGATGGAACCCGAGAGGCTGCCGCGATAATTGTGAAACGCGATGTGATGCCCGAGTAGTCCGTGATCGTTGCCGAGGCCCGCGGGAAAACGCGCGGAGCGTGAATTAAGCAAAATGAGGTTGGTGTTTAAACAGGCGGCGTTGACGAAGACGATACGCGCGAAAAATTCTGTGGTCTGTTTGGTCACCGCGTCGATCACGCGCACGCCACTGGCTCGGCCGGTGGTGTCATCGTAGAGGATGGATTCGACCACTGAGTGCGGACGTAGCGTGAGATTGCCGGTCACCGCCGCGGCGGGGAGTGTGGCGGAGTTCGAACTAAAATACGCGCCAAACGGGCAACCGCGGTAGCAGAGGTTGCGCGCCTGACATTTACCGCGGCCTTGCGCGAGATGTTCGGGTTTTGGTGCCGTGAGATGCGCACAGCGGCCTTGGATCACGTGCCGGTCGGCAAACGCGCCCATGATCTTGGCCTGCGCGTGTTTTTCGACGTCGTTCATTTCCCACGCGGGGAGAAATTCACCATCGGGCAACGTCTCGAGGCTGTCGTAATTGCCGCTGATGCCAGCGAAGCGTTCGACGTGCGAATACCACGGGGCGAGTTCGTCGTAGGTGATAGGCCACTCGCCGAAGCCGTCGCGTGCGGGGCCTTCAAAATCAAAACGGCTCCAGCGCTGTGTTTGCCGGGCCCAGATAAGGGACTTGCCGCCGACTTGGTAGCCGCGGATCCAGTCGTAGGGTTTTTCCTGTTCGTAGGGGTGTTCGGCGTCTTTGACGAAGAAGTGTGAGGTCGCCTCGTCGAAAGCGTAGCATTTTTTCGCGATGGGATTGGCCGTGACGATGTCGCGGGGTAACTTACCGCGGTGCGGAAGGTCCCACGGATTTTTTAACGCCGTGGGATAATCGTCGCGGTGCTTTACGTCGCGACCGCGCTCGAGGACGAGTGTGCGCAGACCGCTTTCGCAGAGTTCCTTGGCCGCCCAACCGCCGCTGATGCCGGAGCCGATGACGATAGCGTCAAACGTGTGCTCGCGGGCGCCAGGGGTGGTCGGGGAATTCGCCATTCGAGGTGAAGTCGAAGTAACTCGGGGCGAATTATCAAGCAAAGGCCTATTTTAGACCCCCAACTCGAGTAGCCATGCGCTCACGTGAAAGACGCCATGGGTAGCTACGTGGTTGAAAACCGCGTTTTTCAGGACCGTTAAAAATCTCTTGGATGCTTATAACTATCCTTGTATTGACGGAAAAAGACCCTATTTTTACCGTCAGAAACTAAGTGAAAAATAAATCACAATCCATTGATATTCAAGTTCGTAGTCGAATTTATGGCCACGGTAGGGGTTGGGTGTTTACACCAAAGCATTTTCAAGGAATCGGGAGTGCAGCCGCCATTGAGTCTGCCCTACGCCGCTTCAAGCAAGCGGGCGTCATTCGCAAGCTTGCCCGGGGTCTTTATGATTATCCGGTGCAGCACCCCGTACTCGGTACCGTTGCGCCTTCTGCCGACGCCGTCGCCCGCGCTTTGATGGGGCGCGATGCAATTCGCCTTCAACCCTCCGGGGCCTATGCCGCCAATGTGTTGGGCCTTTCCGAGCAAGTCCCATCCCGGATTGTTTTTTTGACCGATGGCCCCTCCCGGAAGGTGAAAATAGGTAAGCAGGAAATTATCCTCAAGCAGACTGTGCCGCGGAACGTGGCTGCGGCTGGGAGAAAAAGCGGCACCCTGATCCAAGCGCTTCGTTATCTTGGACAGGATCAGGTGGACAATAGAATTTGTACCATTCTTCGAAGAAAAATTACCGATGAGGATCGCGCAGCTATTCGCCGAGATCTTCGTTATGCGCCCGCCTGGATTGCCGATCTTCTGCGTCCCTTCACTGAGTCCGCACTTAAGCCATGAATGCTTTTCTCGATCTCCCTATTAGCGAACGCCGACTGGCTTTTCAACAGGTTGAGTCACAGATGGGCTTGCAGGCTTTCAGCGTGGAGAAAGATTTTTGGGTTTGTTGGGCACTAAGGGAGCTTTTCACGATGCCCGGCATCGGTGACCACCTCACGTTTAAGGGCGGCACATCGCTTTCGAAGGCATGGCAGCTGATCCAACGCTTCTCAGAGGACATCGGACATCGACATCATTGTGGATAAAGAGGTGCTCGGATTTGGGGGCGATGCCTCACCGGATAAAGCTCCAAGCAACAAAAAGCGGAGAGATCGTTTACAAAAGCTTATGGAGGCTTCTCGCAATTGGGTGCAGGGCACTTTGCAGCCCGCCCTCAATTTACATTTACAATCCATTTTCGGAGAAGTGGGCTGGCGACTCGAGGTCGATCCAGACATGATGGACGGACAGTGTCTGCTATTCCACTATCCGTCCGTTTTTTCCTCCGAAATGGCCGGCTATGTGCGTCCGATTGTTAAGATCGAATTGGGGGCGCGTTCTGATGACTGGCCCCATGAAACAAAAGCCCTACAGCCCTACGTTATCGAGTTTTTCCCGGCTTTCGATGCACACGCCGTCTTCTCGGTTCGTGTCCTTGCGGCTGAACGCACCTTCTGGGAAAAGGCCTGTCTGCTGCATGAGGAAACATTTCGCCCCGCCGGCAAGCCGCGCAAGATTCGTATGGCTCGGCATTATTATGATGTTTGGTGCATGCTGCGAGCTGGAGTCGGTGATCGCGCAATCGGGAATATAGCCTTATTCCAACGGGTCGCCGAGCATCGCGAGATATTCTTCGGTTTGTCTTGGGTGGATTATTCGACCCATAAACCTGGTTCATTCCGTCTCGTTCCGCCCGAGACCCACCTTGCTAATTGGCAAAGTGACTACGAGGAAATGATAGGTCCGATGTTCTTTGGTGATGTGCCGCAATTTGCCGAGATACTGGAACTCGCTGGTCAGTTTGAGAGGCGTTTCAACCAGCTGCGAATTGCACCTCTATAATTCAATAGGCGATTTCGATTTAGGGTCCTGCAATAATTATACTCAGGATTTTTGTGATCGGTTCTGCTTTCTGGACATTTTAAAATTCGATGGGGGTCGCGTAAGTTGCGCCATCTAGACAGCGCCCCGCCCGCGATCTCACCCCTAGGTGCTTAGGACCAATACGATGAAGTGGCTCCATCGCCGCGAAGGTGGGCGATGGGTATAAAAACGCTGCAAACCGTGGGAGCTAAAATCGGATAAAAATGCGAAACCTCCCGACCAAACTCAGGCCGAAAACAACTTACTTCGCTTTCGCGAACATCGGATCGTTCGGGTTGCCGCCGGACAGAAGGTAGGCGACGAGGTCTTTGAGTTCGTCGGGGTTCAGCGCGTTAGCGAGGCCGGCGGGCATCATCGAAATAGGATACGGTTTACGCGAACGCACTTTCGCGATTTCGGGACGAGCCAGTTCGTCGGGGGCAAACGGATTGGTCATGACGGAATAGCGGTTGCCGTCCTCGGCGACAACGCGGCCGATGATGACTTCGCCGTCGGCCATGGTGAGTTGTTCGGTGCCGTATTGATCGCTGATGACCTTGGAAGGCTCGATGATGTTTTCGAGCAGGTCTTTTACGCTGTAACGGTTACCCGCGCCGGAGATGTCGGGACCGATGCCAGCGCCCTCACCGTTGAAGCGGTGACAGAAAATGCACGCGGTGGCGGAGAACATGGCTTTGCCTTGTGCGAAGTCACGGCCGGTGAGTTTGGCGGGAAATAGCGCAGCAGCACTTTCCACAGTGTAAGTTTGGCCTGGGCCTTTGGGGCTGACGGCGCCAGCGACGATGGAGTGCACCGGAACTTTGGAGAGGTCGTCGAATTTCTGGCGTTCGAGAGGCTCGGAGATTTTCGCGAGTGATTCGTTGCGGATGTTGCGCAGGAAGCCGGTGAAGCTGGCGCCGCCCTTCCATTCTGAAGTGTGTGGAAACCAAGCAAAAAACTGCGTGCGAAGCTCGGGCGTCCAGCCGACCGTGGCATTACGCAGAGCGTAGGCGTAAGCGATTTGTTGGCGATCAGAGCGGGCGTCGGTGACGCTTTGCACCGTACGACCATAGCCGTCGTTGCGGGCGAGAAGCGCGCGGCTAGCGATTTCTTCTGGGGCGGTGCCGGGATTTTCAGCGATGCTAAGCAGCGGTACGGTCTTGGCGACGACCGTAGGGGAATCGAGGAAAATAAGGAGCGAAACGAGTTCGCGATTTACGAGAGAGTCGGTCGCGGGGAACAACGGATCG
>RGAX01000023.1 GCA_009919985.1 Opitutaceae bacterium | reverse complement strand
GACATCGCCCCCGCGGCCGCCATCGCCACCGTTGGGTCCACCCCAAGGTTCGTATTTCTCGCGGCGAAAGGACACGCAGCCCCGACCGCCGTCACCGGCGCTTACTTTGATTACACATTCGTCAACAAACATGAGGCCACGATGCAGATGCTTCCGTCTTTGCCAAGGGGGGTCTTCGACTAAGCCTACGAGAGCTAATTAAAGGGCGACTTTAATGCCTTTGCGCAGGTAGGTGGGGACGTCGAGGTCTTGGCCGTCGAAAAGATTACGGTCGGTTTTCTCGAAGTGGCCACGACTCTCAACTTCGCCGAAGCCAAACTCGTCCTGATCAACCTTAGCGGCGGCGGCGCGGGCTTCGGCAGCGGTAGCTGGGGGGTGAGCGGAAGGCGTGGAGAAAAGTTCCGAGGCGGGTTCAGCCTGGGGCATGGGGGGCGTGGAATCGGCGCGGCCGAGCGGGGCGCGTTTACCCGAAGCGGCTAGACGACGGCTGAGACCGGTGCGGCCGTTGAGATCACTGGTGCCAAGGACGCAGATTTCGATGCGTTGCGGCATGGCTTCGTCGATGACAGCACCCATGACGATGGAGGAATCGCGACCAAATTTCTCCGCGATGGCGCTCATGAGATCATTAACCTTGGGCAGAGTGAGATCGGTGCCACCGATAATATTGACGAGGAGTCGGTCCGCCTTCCGGGAAAATTCCGGGGTGTGAAGCAGCGGGCAAAGTTTCAGACTTTCGATGGCATCGTTGACGGCGTTGGGGCCGGTGCCATGGCCGAGGCCAAAGAGGGTTTTGCCGCCGCGCTGTTGGAAGACTTGGCGAAGCGTGGCGAAGTCCAGGTTAATGAGGCCGGTCTTCATGAGCATCGACCAAATGGACTTTACGCCGCGGCCGATCCACTCATCGGCGCGGGCGAAGGAATCTAGGACCGTCTCGTTCTCGGCGCCTTCCTGGAGGAGCATGTCGTTGGGCAGCGGAATAACGGCGTCGCAGACTTTGCGAAGTGCGAGCAGGCCTTCTTCGGCTTGTTTGAGGCGACGTCCACCCTCGAAGCTGAAAGGCATCGTGACAAAGGCGATAACGAGGGCGCCTGTCTCGGCGGCAATTTCGGCGACAACGGGGGCGGCGCCGCTACCCGTGCCACCGCCCATACCCGCGATCAAAAAAACGAGGTCACAGTCTTTGACGACAGTTGAGATTTTTTCCCGGTCAGCCTCGGCGGCTTCACGTCCGAGTTCAGGGTCACCACCGGCTCCGAGACCGCGGGTGACGCTCATGCCGATCAGCACCTTGTCCTGCACCGGAGAGCTCGAGAGCGCCTGATGATCGGTATTGATCACGGCGAGTTGGAGCCGCTCGAGGTTTTCCATCTTGAGACGGTCCACGGCGTTGGAGCCACCGCCGCCGACACCGACGAGTTTGATGGCGACGCTGCGATCCGCGAGGAGCTGAGAATCGAGGGGCAATTCGGAGGGATTCATGGGCGCAGCTTAGGAAGTGGTGAAGAGACGTGAAACGCTGTGCAAGAAACCCGATTTGCGCCGCACGGGCGCCGATTTTTCACCCTGAGTACTGATCCCGTAATAGAGCAAGCCGAGCGCAGTGTGATAGCCAGGATCGCGGAGATTCTCCACCACCCAAGTGGGCGCTTCGCCCAAGTGAGCAGGAACGTTAAAAACTTTAGCCGCGCATTCAGCGATGTCGGGGATTTTGGCCGTGCCGCCGGTCAAGACGACGCCGGCCTGGCAGGTTTCGGGCGAGAAGCTGTGACCCAGTTTTTTCTTCACGACTTCGAGCAATTCCCAAATTCGGGCTGACGTAATTTGCTCGATGGCGTAACGTGGAAATTGGCGGTCACCGATGGCGAAGTTGCCGTCGAGCCAGACTTTTTCGGTTTTATCACGGGCTTGGAGCATGGCGCGCCCGTGACGGAGTTTAAGTTTATCGGCTTGGCCGTCAGTGAGACGGAGACCGAGGCTGAGATCGTTGGTGAGGTGCGAGCCGCCGACCGGGACAACGCCGGTGGTGTGCGCGACGCCATCACGATAGAGCACAAAATCAGTAGTACCGGCGCCGATGTCGATGACTAGCACGCCGTTTTGGCGTTCTTCGGCGGTGGTGACCATGTGACCCGAGGCGAGACTAGAAAGCACGAGTTCACGCACTTCTAAATTAAATCCGCGAATGACGTGGATGTTATCGGCGAGGCGTTGTTCTTGGCCGTGGACGGTCCAATAACCGACTTCGAGTTTTTGACCGACGAGATTTTCTGGTGAGGTCGGAACCAAGCGACCGTCGACGCGGAACGGGCGGCGAATATGGTGCACGACCATACGTCCAGAAGGCAGATCCTTGGATTTGGCCAAATCGCAAACGGTACGAATGTCTTCGCGCTCGATCATATTATCGGCCGATTTCACGTTTACAGAGGCTTCGTTATAAAAGCCTTCGAGGTGTCCACCCGTTTGGGCGAGAAACACCAATTCGATGCGTTCACCGGCATCGCGTTCAGCGAGCTCGAGGGCACTGTGCGTGCATTCACTGGCGGCCTTGTAATCAACGACGGCGCCCTTGATGACGCCTCGGGAGGCACATTCACCGCGTCCGATGATCGCGAGTTCACGACCATTATATTCGCCGATAAGAGCGGTGACTTTGGAGGTGCCGATTTCGACGGCACCGATGAAGGTGGGTTTGGAACTCACGGAGCTTTTTTGGGCTGGGTGGAAAAATTACCGAATGCGGTGGTATGGGGCGAGGACGGTTTCGAACCGACCGGCATCGCGCCGGTTTTGGTCGAAGGAGCAGATTTACTGATTGCAGAGGTTGAAGGCAGCAGTGGCGTTTCCAGTGTCACTGTGACGTCGCGACCGTTGGCCAGATTGATGCGTTTAAAACTCGCCCCTTGAACGGCGATGCGATCGAGCGTAAGGTCGAGATTAGCGAGTTGCGTGAAATAATCGGTGGTCGCGCTGAAAACAATCGTGCCACCCGAGGCCGTACGCACCTCGATCTCGGCGTCGGCATTAAGTCGTGCGAGCGAGACTACGCGCCAACTGGAGTAGAGGTGCTCGGCTTCGAGTTGGGCCTTGGCGATGAGATCGGATGCGGCACCCATACCCTCGATCGCCTGGAATCCGTTTGCGGTGCGCGCGAGCTTCATCGGCTCGAGCCATGGCAGCGAGTTAAGCATCGCGATCTCATACCCGATGCCGGGAAACACGACGCCATCCCGCGCGACGAGGAAAGCCTGGGGTTCGCCGTTAGCCAATTGGGCCATGACCCGGGCAACGGGCATGCGCTCGGTGATACGGACCCGAAGCGAGGAGGGGAAAATCTTCGTCAAAACCGCCGTCCTTACCTGACTGTGAGTTAGGAGTCGCTCACGTAATTCATCGAGATCGAGGCCAATTAGCGAGGCACCCCGCGGCAAGGCGAGCGTACGCGCAAGCCACCCCGGATCTGCGCCGAGAAACCCGTCGGTCTCAAGGCGTGGCGCTCCCAAAGGCACCGCTGCGGCTGCAGGTGCCGTGTTGGGACTTTCCCGCAGCTCATGAGTCACCTGCCAGATCCCCACCAGCACACCCACGATTACGATTACCGCTACCGTAAAGCGTAAAATAGAAGCTGCGAGCCGGCGCCGCCCCTCGCGCGACATCGCGCGCGGTTTCACCGGCTGGGGAATGTCTCTCCAGCTTCGGCCGGCAGGGTTGTTGTTAGGATCGATTCGCAAGAAATTCAGCGAGCCACAGCCGCGGAAAAACGCCCCAGTGCGGGCAACACCAACTCACGGGCCAAAGCCGTGAAATCTAGCCCCGCACAACGCGCACTCATCGGCAGCAAACTCGTTTCCTTCATGCCTGGGAGCGTATTGATTTCGAGCAAATAAAGCTCGGAGCTACCGACCAGGATAAAATCCACCCGAGCATAATCGCGACAACCACAGGCGGCGAAGGCCGTCTCAGCTGCGCGCTGGACACTCAGCGTCGTAGCCGCATCCAGCGGTGCGGGCGCAAAATACTCCGTCGCACCCTTGGTATATTTACTCGCGTAATCATAAACCCCAGACTTGGGCCGAATCTCCACCACGCCCATCGCCGCGCCCCGCAGGACACCGACCGAAAGCTCCCGGCCCATCAAGCGACGTTCCGCCAGCCAAGAACCAGGCGTGAGTCGCGCGAGCGAAGCGGCGAGTTCGCTGGGCCCGGCGTTAATCGTCAGACCAACGCTACTGCCTTGATCATTGGGCTTGAGGACCACCTGCTCACCCAGCTTAGCCACCAGCTCATCCGCCGTCGGGGCAACTTTAGCGTCAAAAACTACACCCGGACCGATCTGAACCCCCCTCGAGGCCGCGGCATTTTTCGTGCGCGTCTTGTCCATCGTGAGCGCGCTGCTCGCCGCATCACACCCTGCATAAACTACACCCGCCGCATCAAGTAGACGTTGCATCGAACCGTCTTCACCGAACCCGCCATGCAAGGTCGAAAAAACTACATGCCGCTTAGGATCGAGGCCAGCAGGCAAGGCATCAGCCGTGAGTTCAAAAAGTCGCGTCGGGAAAGAGCGAGCGAGCGCACACGCACTCGCGAGACCAGAGCCGAGTGAGACTTCGCGCTCTGAAGAGGTGCCGCCGGCGAACACGGCGATTTCGGGAAGTGAATTCATGAATTTAAATATGAAGATGCACTTTTTAGAGCACGTCTTTCCATTGCTGGCCGTAAAGCAAAACTTCTGGCTCCAGCTCAACCCCTTGGGCGACGCGCACGCGCGCACGCACCCGGCGCACGAGTTCGATCAAGTCGGCGCTCGTGGCCGCACCTCGGTTTACCATGAAATTGGCATGTATCGGCGAGACCTCGGCGTCCCCCACCCGCTCGCCCTTGAGTCCACTCTGATCAATGAGTCGACCCGCTGAATTACCTGGTGGATTCTTGAAAATACATCCTGCACTGGGCTCGCGTGGCTGGGATTCCTGACGCTTTTTTTTATAAACATCGATCTGTCGACCGACCGCTTCGGTATCGGCGTGAGCGGACGGACGCAGCAACGCGCCCAGAGCAATCGCATCATGCAACTCGGCGCAGTGTCGATAATCCACGTGCATCGCCGCGCGCTCCAAAGTTCGGCTTTCGCCACTTGCCGTGATGAGTTGCACCGCTTCAACCACGTCGAACATCCAGCCACCCATCGCGCCGGCATTCATACGCAGCGCTCCACCTACATTACCCGGTATACCCTCGAGAAATTCAAAACCCGTTAATCCCGCCTTCGCCGCCAGGCCGCACAGATTTTTCAATCTGAGTCCAGCGCCCACCCAAACGGCACCGTCTGGACGAGCTTCAAATTTCGCCCAATTTTCATGAGCCATTGAAATCACCAATGCCTCCACCCCGGCGTCCGGAACGATGAGATTAGAACCTCGGCCGAGCGGTAAAACCGCGATACCGGCCGCCGCCGCCGCGTTGAGCAAAAGGCGCATATCTTCTTCGCTGCCTGGTTCGGCATAGAGCCGAGCGGAGCCACCGAGACGAATAGTGGTTTTTACCGCGAGAGGTTCTTCACGCGTAAATTTAGCCGTAGCGCCGAGCCGCGGACGCATCGCTTGGTGAAATGCATCCCAGTGATGCGCACGCGCGAGGCCGAGATTGGCTTGATCGGCGGAATTTAGATTCACTGGGTTCATGTAGCTGATTTGGAGGAAATCGAAGCGGCGCACGCCGGCGAGGCCGCGAGTCGCTCAAGATCGTTGACCATGGCAGCGACCGGATCGGCGCCATCCATTGCTTTGAGCTGGGCACGATATTTAGAAAGCAGTCCGTCGTTAAAAATCAGATCAAGCACGGTGCTACTTAGCTTCGCGAGAGCGACCTGTTCGACTACACCGCCCCCGCCCTGCTGCTCAAAATAAGCTGCGTTGGCCCGCTGGTGATCGTCGGCTGATTGAGGGAAAGGCACTAGAATCGCCGGCGTCTCACAACGAATCAGTTCCGCGATGGAACCGGCTCCAGCCCGAGACACGACAAGATCGGCTGCGGAAAGCAGTTGGGCCACGCGATCGCTGAACGGCACAAACATCGCACAGATCGGCTCGCCCATTTTAGTTTTGAGCGTGAGCGACTCGGTCGCACCTTTGCCCAATCCGGTGACACAATAAAGCTGCACTCCTTCATGCGCGAGGGACTCAACGTGTGCCCGCGCCCATTGATTAAGGGCGCTCGCGCCTTGGCTGCCACCGAGTAAGACGAGCACCTTACGCATTGGATCTAGCCCCAACGCCAGACGTGCTTCTACTGATGAGGTCCGCACGATCTCACGCCGCACCGGTGGAGCCGCGTACCGAATAGAGGAGGCTTGCAGGCGAGGAAGCAGCACCCCTGGCGGCAGATAAACGAGCGTGGCTAAACGCCCCAACCAACGAATCGCCAGACCCGGCACCCGATTGGATTCATGCAACACTACCGGTAACCGAGCCCATTTGCCTGCCAACACGATAGGTGCCGAAGTAAAGCCGCCAAAGCCCACAATACCGACCGGTGCAGTCTGCCGAATGAGCCCGCGGCAAAACCGCACCGCCCGAAATTGCGCAAAGAAACAACGCACAAGAGCGATTGGGCGCCAAGAAAACCCCGAACCCGGTATGCGGGCAAAATGCATCTGCGGATATTTCTCAATGAGACGGGCGTCCACTTTTTTCTGACTGATTAACAACGTGGCAGTGTGGCCACGGGCCGTGAGCCCTTCGGCCAGAGCGATGCCCGGTGAAAGATGTCCGCCGGTGCCACCACAAGAGATGAGAAAGTGGCTCATGGAAGTTTACGTAAACGGTGCTGCCCGATACTTAACCTAGTACCTCGCGCATTGAGCGCGATTTTTCGGCAAGTACCGCACGACCCCACGTGCGTTGCGTGTTGAGGATGATGCCCACCAGCAACCCCATGAGCAACAGGTTCGAGAGCCCAGCACTGATAAAGGGTAGCGACATACCCTTGGTGGGAAAAACGCCGGTAACGACCCCGAGATTCACGATCGACTGCAAACAGATCAACATGAGGCAACCGGTCACGAGTAAGAAATGAAAGAGGTTAGGCGCACGACGCAGATGAACGAGTCCAGCGATGAATATCGTCGCAAAAACCGCCACTACGCCGAGCGTAAACCATAACCCAAGTTCCTCGCCGACGACCGCAAAAATAAAATCCGTGTGAGCTTCAGGCAAAAAGTTGAGTTGTTGTCGCCCCTGCCCCAGCCCGGCGCCTTCGGTGCCACCGGCCGCGTACGCCGCTAAGGCTTGGTACAATTGATAGGTCCCGCCCTGTTTGTTACCTTCGACATCGAGAAATGCGACAAAACGCCGCAGTCGATTCGGATTGTGAATCACCATCACCGCGAAAAATAAAATCGCGAGTCCTACGGTCGGTACAATATAGCGCCATTTTGCACCGGCCAAAAATAGCAACGTGAGCCCCACCACCAGAGCAAGCGCTGCCGTACCGAAATCCGGCTCAAGTACGATCAAGCCCACGAACGCACCAATCAATCCCAGCGGTAAAAAATAACCACGCACAAGTTCGCTAATGCGTGTCTGATTCAACGCGAGGTAATGCGAAAGACAAAACACCAGCGCGAGCTTCGCAAATTCTGAAACTTGCAATCGCACCGAACCGAACCCCAACCAACGGCGGCTGCCCTTCACCGAAATTCCCAAACGAGGAATTAGCACCAGTACCAAAAGAAACAAAGCAATACCGGCGATCCACCAAGAGTAACGTCTCGCATAATCAAGATTGATCCGACTGGCGACAAAACATAGCGCGCCAGCCATGAACACCCCGAGAATCTGCTTATTGAGATAATAATACGGTCCTTGTTTAAACGATGCGCTGGCACTGAACAAAATTGTTAGGCCTAAAATCGTTAGCCCAATGCAACAGACAGCAATCAACGCGGCGGGATTAATGAGCTGGTAGGCACGAGACGGAGCGACGGGCGCAGTCGACATGGCAGGCTCAAAAAGGTAAAAAGCTAATAACGAATACGCGGAAAGGATCGGCGAACGCGTGCAACATGAATTCGTTTAAGGCTTAGGCGCAGGGGCTTCCTCGACCTTGATGATGGGCACTTCAGCGCCGGTCGCAGGCTTCAACCCTGCATCAAGATCTTGCTCAACGGGAGGGACGACAAACAGCGGCTTCATAGGTTCAGGAGCCTTGGCGGTATCCGCCGACTTTCCGGTAGCTTTGGCTTTGTTGGCCGCCGTCGGAGCGGGTATCGAGAGAATCTGACCGGCGGTAATTTTTTGCGGGTCGGTAATGTTATTGGCGACGGCAATATCGCCCTGACGAACTCCGTACTTGCGCGCGATTGCGCCCAGCGACTCACCCATTTTGACCGTATGTGAAACGGCGTCTCCCGCCGGCTTGAGAGCGGCATTGGTGGAGGGCGTAAGCGCCTTGGCCGGAGCGGCTGCTGGCGAGGTTGGCGTACCCACCGCGGGAGCCTTGCCGGGGATGATCAATTTTTGGCCAAGACGCAGAGATTGACCGACTTTGATGTTATTGGCCGCAGCGAGTTCGGTTACCGTGATATGGTTTTTCTTCGCGATGCTCGAAAGGTTGTCATTTTTTACTACGACATAGGTGGAGGCCGGAGTAACATTGGCCATAGGTGCGGCCTCAAGGGCGCTGGCCGCAGGAGTACCGGGACGGGTAGGCGTGAAACGCACGCCACCGATTGCATTGCTCATAGGTTCAGCCCCGAGCGGCGCAGCCGTCAGGGAAGATTCCGTCGCGGTGGAGGAGCCTCCTGAGAGCGGCACGCTCACCACGGGAGCGGCCGGAGAGGCAGCGGCTGCGGTATCCGCCGGCGTGGGGGCTGGTTTGCTCGTCGAGCTGCAACCAGGATTAGCGAAAATGAGCATGAGCGCAAAAAGGTGGATGCCCACGACTACGCCAAAGACACGGATGATTTTCATAGTTAAAGTAGATGGTTGTTCAGGATAAGAAACGCACGTTCAATCTAGAGGGAAATTCAAGTGGGTTTTTCAGGTAAACAGTTTGAGTTTAACGCAGCTTCAGCGTGCCGAGTCCAACGAGGGCGAAGATCAGCGATAAAACCCAAAACCGCAGAACGACCTTAGTCTCGGGCCACCCCTTTTTTTGGAAATGATGATGGATCGGTGCCATCAGGAAAAATCGTTTACCTTCCCCAGTCGCACTTCGTCGTTTGGTGTATTTAAACACCGACACTTGGATCATGACCGAGACTGCCTCCCACACGAAAACTCCGCCTACAATAAGTAGCGTCAGGGGCTGCTGCACCATAAACGCCATGATTCCGATTAAACCACCGAGCGCCAGCGAGCCCGTGTCGCCCATGAAAACTTCCGCCGGGAAAGAATTGTACCAAAGAAACGCCAGCCCCGCGCCCACCAGCGCTCCACAAACCACCGTCAGTTCACCCACGCCCGCCACATAGGGGATCAAAAGATAATCTGAAATGATCACGTTGCCGGCGACGTACGCCAAAATCCCGTACACGAGTGACACTGAGATTGTGCAACCGATCGCTAGCCCATCCAATCCGTCCGTCAGGTTGATCGCGTTACTAAAACCCACAAGCCACAGGTAGATGAAAATAAACAGTGCCGGTAGTCCGATCACGCCCGAGAACACATAAATCGGATGTTTCACAAACGGGACCCACAGCTCTCGGATTTTTTCCGCGCTCGCGGGGTGCCAGAGTAGCAGGCCCAGCGCGACAACCGTGACTAAGGTCTGCCAAAAAATTTTCTCCCTCGAAGAGATTCCGTTGCGATTTTTGTGCACGACTTTGAGCCAATCATCGCGAAAACCGACTGCGGTGAGTGCCGCATAAACAAATAGCGCGATACCCACCCAAATCTTGGGTTCCGCCCAAAGCACCGATGAGCCAAACACGGCCGCAAAAATAAGTAGCCCCCCCATCGTAGGAGTGTTTTTTTTATCAAAGCGTTGGGCGAGATCACCCGTCCGATCGTCGTCGTAGTGCTGGCCGAACTTCAATTTTCGCAACTTGGCAATGAGCCAAGGTCCGATGATAAAGCCAATCATCGCGGCGGTCACTGTCGCGCCTACGGTACGAAATGTCAGTGACCGAAACACGCGTAGTGGACCGTAAAATTCTTCGAAATTAGCCAGATAACTTAGCATGACGAAATAGGTTCTAGGAGTGCGCCAAGAGCCGCCTCAAGTTGATAACGACGACTACCTTTAACAAAAATTGCCCCGTGGAAACCCGAGATCGCCGCGGCAATGTCTGCATGCGTTGTTACCACTGAAATTTGCGCGGCATTCAGGCCTTGCTCAATAGCCCCGGCACGAAGTTCGTCCGCATAATCTCCCATCGTCACAAGCCTATCCCCTGCGCGCAACTCGATCAATCGTCCCAACTCATGGTGATAACGAGCCGCTTCCGCCCCGAGCTCCTCCATACCGCCGATCACATAAAGCCGTGGTTGCGCCGCTGGGGCAACCGCGCGAAATGTGACCAGCGCATCCCGCATCGAGGCAGGGTTGGCGTTGTAGCAATCAAGATAGAGCAAACGCCCCAAGACTCGCCGCCATTCACCGCGCATCGCAGCCGGTGCATAAGTCTGCAAGCGTTCTTGAATCGCAATAGCACTCACTCCGAGGTGCAGTGCCGCGCTGATCGCCAGTGCCGCATTTTGCGCCATTCCATCGGTTACGCGTCGCAGCGTAAATGCCGAGGTATTACCATCTCCCCACAACAGCTCAAGGTGCGTCGTTTCTGCTGATTGTGTGAGAACAAAACCGAACGAGTTCAAACGAGAGTTTCGCCCTGCATGCTGCCCGACCGGTTCCACCTTGATGTGCGAAACCGCAAGTTCTCGGAACGCTGAAAAAACTGCGCATTGCGCAGGATATATCGCGACGCCTGGAGGTCTCACCGCCGCGGAAAGTCGCGATTTCTCCAAAGCAACACCCTCGAGCGAACCCAGTTCTTTGATATGCGCCGCTGCGACCAGCGTGGTAACAGCGATATCCGGCTCGATCATCCCCGCAAGTACGGCCATATCGCCTGGTGCGCTGATGCCAGCTTCGATCACCGCAAATTGATGCTGGGTCGGCTCCAATTTTGTAAGCGTAAGAGGTACGCCCAGGTGATTATTAAGATTTCCTTCAGTCGCCAGAACGGGGCTAGCTTCCGCTCTAGCTCCAAGCAGTAAGGCGAGGAGGTTTTTCGTCGAAGTCTTGCCGGCGCTGCCGGTGACGCCGATCACTGAGCCAGCAAATGCACGCCGGTGTTCGCGTGCAATAGCCTGAAACGCTGCGAGAGGATCTTTTACGATGAGCTGCGGAAGAGCCACATTGGGATTGGGCGATGAGACGATCGCGGCCGAGGCCCCCGCTTGCAGCGCGGTCACGAGAAAATCATGGCCATCGCGAGCTGCCGTTTTTAGCGCGACAAAAATTTCACCGGTGCGGACTTGGCGCGAATCAATCGCAAAGCCACTCAACCGCGCGGTCGGCAAAATCGTCCATTGACCGGCGGTCCAACGAGCAAGTTGGGCTGGATCAAAATGTGGCATTAGTAGCTTGGCGTTTTGCGACGTAGTAGATCCCGCACGACTTCACGGTCGTCAAAAGGCACCACCGTCGAGCCCATGCGCTGATAACTTTCGTGGCCTTTGCCCGCAATTACCAGGCTATCGCCCGGCTTGCAGGCATCGAGTGCGAGGCTGATGGCTTGGCGCCGATCCTCGATCCACGTAAATTTATCCTGCTGAGTTACTCCGGCCTGCATATCGGTGAAAATTTGGGCGAGTGATTCGTCTTTCGGATTATCTGCCGTCACCATGGCGAAATCCGCAAACTCCTGCACTGTCTCTGCCATAACTGCCCGTTGCGTACGTTCACGATGACCCACGCAACCAAAGACTACAACAAGACGACCTGGCGTCATCGACCTTACCATGTTCAGAGCTGCGCGCAACGAATTCGCGGTGTGAGCGTAATCCACAAAAACCTCGAATCCCTGGCCTTCCTCAATGCGTTCCATCCGACCTGGGATGCCCTTGAAGGCGCGTAACTTGGCGAGAAAAACAAAGGGATCGCGGCCGAGGCCATAGGCGGTGGCAATAGCGGCGAGCAAGTTACTCAAATTATAACTTCCCACCAAAGGCGACTCGATCTGCATCGCGCCAGCGGGCCAGATCAGTTTGAAAATCGTGCTTTTGAGCGTATACGCGATATTTTCCGCGCGGACTTGGGCCGCAGGTGTTTCACCAAAAGTGAGGGTGCGCACTTCGGCCGGTATCCGCGCTGCGAGCTGAATGCCATGCTGGTCGTCGAGATTGACTACGGCAACTTTCGGGAGGGCTCCATTCTCACCATTAAATAAACGCGCTTTGACCTCAAAATAGGCGGCCGTAGTTGCGTGATAATCGAGGTGTTCGCTGGAAAGATTAGTAAAAACGGCGGCCCCGAGGCGAAGCCCTTGAACGCGCTGTTGATCGATACCGTGGGAGCTGACTTCTACGACCGCTTGGCGGCAGCCCGCATCACGCATCTGCGCGAGCATCCCATAAACATCTAGTGACTCGGGGGTGGTGCGAAACGAAGGGACCGTGCGCGCACCGAGGTCATAGTTTATTGTGCCTATGAGCCCAACCTGTTGATCTCCGCGTAAGAAATGTTGGATGAGGTGCGAAACCGTTGTCTTACCACTGCTGCCAGTGACACCGACCACCGAGAGATCACGATCAGGAAATTTGTAGTAGCTTTGAGAAACCCGCGCGAGCGAGGCCCGCGCGTTGGCGACATGAATAAAAGTTATTTTTGCGGGTGGATGGGCCGGCATTTTTTCCGTGACGATGGCTACCGCGCCACGGCTCATGGCTTCATCGACAAAATGCGCTCCATCCAAACGAAAACCAGGGAGAGCAAAAAAGACATTACCCGGCGCCACGCGACGACTGTCCATCGCCAAGCCCGAGATCGGACGCTCCAAACTGCCTTTGGTCGCGATGATCTCGTCTTCACCAAAGTAGTCCGAGAGTTTAGGCGCTTTTTTAAAGACGCGATTAAGCGCTAAAGTCTCGCCTCGCGTACGACGCACCGGCCGAGGCGCAAACGCCGCAATGAGCGCGTGATTCGTTGAAAGATAGCCGATCATTAACGAGATCCCTTTATGGCAAGGCGGGAGGCAGGTGCCTTAGGGCCTGGGACAACGGGCGAGATTGGGGCCACTGGTTTAATATCAAGGTGACGGATAAGTTGCTCCGCAACGCGCTTGAACGACGGTGCGGCGACTTTCGCGCCGTAAGCGACACCACCGGGACAATTTTTGTCGGCTCCGTCGACGATCACGGAGATTACGAGACGGGGTTGGCTTGCGGGCAAAAAACCAACAAAGGAAACAACGTGTTCACGTTCGGAGTAGCGTCCGTTCACGATCTTTTGGGCGGTGCCCGTTTTTCCAGCGACCTCATAATCTTTGATCGCGGCTTCAGGAGCGGTCCCTTCTTTCGAAGCGACGCCTTGCAACATTCTTGCCACCGTTTGCGCGGTGCGTTCGGAGACAACTCGATCACCCTCGCGTCGATCGAAGCGATAAACGACTTCTCCAGCCGAATCTAACACCGAACGAATGATACTTGGGCGCATCATGACGCCACCGCTGGCGATCACGGTCATAGCCTGATGCATTTGCAACGGGGTGGCGGCGATGGAGTGCCCCATCGGCATACGCGTGATCGTGAGTCCGTCCCATTTTTTAGGCGACGCCAGCATGCCCGGGCTTTCAATCCCGAGATTGGGAAATCCCGTCAGTTGGCCGAATCCGAAAGCACGAGCGTAACCATAGAAGCGATCATCGCCCATCGACATCGCGAGTTGCGCCGCGCCGCGATTGGAAGAATGCGCGACGATTTCTGCGACCGTTAGGCGGTGGTCAAAATGATGATCCTCGCGCGGGAGTTTACGGGTCTTGCCTTGGTACTCAATGGAATCACTCGTGCAGTCGAAGGTGGAACCGGCGTTCACCAAACCTTCGTTAAGCGCGCCGGCTACAGCGACGATTTTGAAAACCGAGCCCGGTTCGTACATATCCGAGACGGCGATATTACGCATACGACCCTGCTCTTCTTTGGTGAGCTTGTTATACGTATTGAGGTCGAAGCTCGGGTAATTTCCAAGTGCCAGAATGAAACCAGTGCGTGGATCACTAACAATGATGGTGGCTTTCTCGGGCGCGTATTTCGTGGCGATGGCGGCAAGTTCTTCGTCGACGATTTGTTGGACGACGGAATCGATGGAGAGTTTTACACTGTAGCCGTCGGCGGCGGGGACTTGGCGCGTACGGAATTGGGCGAGTTCCTCACGTTTACCGTCTTTTTCAGATTCGAGCCAGCCATTGAGGCCGTGGAGATAAAAATCGGCGTAACGCTCGATTCCCGTCACGGGGCGCTCCGCGCGATCCACGTAACCGATGATGTGCGAGGCGATGGAATTATTGGGATATGCGCGACGATAGACGCGCTGACCGATCACGCCCTTGATGTTAAGTTGTTTGATCGCGGTAAACGTGGTTTCTGTGATTGATTCGCTCAATTTAGCGAAGCGGATGGCGCGGTTACCGGAGGCGTCGGGGGCCTCATCTTCATCATCAGAATTTTCAGTTTCAGCAGCGCTGGAAGCGACCAGCGAAGAGGCGTCGCTGGGGGTAACATTAAACGCAAAGCTCGCGGGCTTGAGCGCGGAATCTCCATTGCGCTCGGTATTTTGAGCTGAATGTGAGCCAGCAGCTGGACGGGTCTTCGTATTAAAAATCCGCGCGAGTTCGCTGGAGTTCATGCCGATCAAGGCAGCGAGTTGGGGCCACTTGGCTTCGTCCTCTTTACGAAGTGATTGGGGATCGACAGCTAAAATGATTAAAGAACGACTGGTGGCGAGTTTAGCTCCGTTCGCGTCGAGAATGTCTCCACGCCGACCGGGCAGCGGGTCGATTTTATAGCGGGCTTGGGAAACGTAACGCAGCAATGTATCGCGATCGAGGACGTGCAACCAAACAAGACGCGCACCGACACCGACGAAGCTCGCCAACACAATGGTCGCGAGGAGGATTTGACGTGGGTTGGAAGCGAAGCCCTTGGACATGGCTAGTTACGCGAGGCCAATTTGAAGCTGATGGGCATGGGCCGATCGGAGAGCAGACCGCGACTGGCTTTGGCGGCGAGACGCATGCCGGCGTTTTCTGTGATGGACTGAGCGACGGGCATGACGAGGCCAAGGCGCATCGATACATTGCGCTGTTTGAGGCGAGCAGGGTCTTGCTCAATTTCGATCGCGGTCGCGGTTTCGTCGAGGTGGCGATGGAGCTCAGCCAGACGCAACTCGAGGACCTTGTTGGCGTTGGCCGTGAGAGAAATTTGATGGCGCATCCACACCGCCCCCAGGCCGAGCGAACCGCTGAAGCAGATCGTACACAGGGTGAAAATGAAGAACTGATTCACAAAAGCGTGGTTGGTGGTACGCATATTTAAATTAAGGGAATCGTGAGGTACTGATCAGAGTTTACGCAGGGCGCGGAGTTTGGCGGAGCGGCTACGAGGATTGGCGGCGAGTTCGTCTTCTGCGGGCGTCACCGGGCGGCGTGTGAGCGGCTCAGCGTATTTTTTGCGCAGATCCTGCGGGAGCGAATCGTGTGCGCCTTCGGGTTGGCCGCATTGACGTCGGAAAAATTGTTTAACCGGGCGATCTTCCAACGAATGGAAACTGATGACGACGAGTACGCCGCCGGGGGCTAGTTTCGCAAAAGCTGCGGGCAAGGCGCGCTCGATCGCGCCGAGTTCGTCGTTCACGGCGATGCGGATACCCTGAAACGAACGCGTCGCGGGATGAACCTTGGAGGTATGGCGATCACGAGGCGGAATAGCCTCAGAGATCAGGCTAGCTAGCGTGGAGGTGCGGGCTAACGCGCTCGTGGCGCGGGCCGAGATCAACGCGCGGACAACGCGACGCCAATTTTGTTCTTCGCCGTAATCACGAATCGCGCGTACCAGCATCTCCTCGGTCGCTGTCTCGAGCCAGCGGCTTGCCGGCACACCGGCGCGAGGATCCATCCGCATATCCGCTGGGGCGTCCTGACGAAACGAGAAACCGCGCTCACCGTCATCGAGCTGAAAAGAGGAAACCCCGAGGTCAAAAAGGATGCCGTCGAATCCCGTTTCAGGGAGCCCGCCGAGCTGACCAAAATCTTGATCCACGAGGGTAAAACGTTGACCGTACACCGCCGTTAATTCGGCGGCCCGCGGGCCAGCCGCAGGGTCGCGATCTAGCGCGAGCACGTTTACATCTGGCGCGGTGTCCAGCACAGCGCGGGTGTGCCCGCCGCCGCCAAAAGTGCAATCCAAGTACCGTCCAGATGGACGAGGCGACAGAAAGGCCAACGTCTCACGCATGAGGACGGGTTGATGGCCAGGTTGCATAGGCACGGGATAAATTTCAGCGACCGCCGCGGACATCGGAGGAGGGCCTGAGCCTTTTGAAATTAACCTGATAGACCGGACGTAAAATTAGGCCGTTACTCACGCGCGCGCTGACGACCGGCGCAATTAAGGGCCGCAATGTCGAGGAACGGCTGTACATGCGAGCCGAAGCAGCAAAATTACGCGAGGAGGCTGTGACTCCAACAGCAGCTTTGATTAACGGCAAACGGGCGGTGGCGATGAGGACAGAGCGGCATTGGACACTGAGTTTGGCGAGTTGAAGAGCGCCATGACGACCAACGAGCGGGTGCGTAGAGATTGAATTTCGTCAACGAGCCCACGAGCACGGCGTCTTTGCCGATGCCAGCATGAGCCAAAAGATCGGCGCCAACTGCGATGCGCCCCTGCTTATCGAATGAGAAAGCCTGGGTCTGAGAAAAAAAGCGGGCCACGAAATCCTGCCCCGCACCATCGCTCAAAGCCATCTGCGCGATCTTGGCGTGGAGTTTCTCCACCTCAGCCGGAGGTAAAACGGCGACATAACCATCGGGATGCGGCGTGGCCAAAAACGCATCGCTCTCCTCGTGGGCATGGCGCCATGCCGAGGGGATCGTCAGCCGACCTTTCTCGTCGAGGGTGTGCCTAAATAGGCCGGTATAAAATGCTTTGCCGGGTTGAGCCATGAGGGTCGGGAGCCGCAAGGTGCCCCACAACGCCCCATTTCAACCCATTTTTCCCCACAAGGGTCAAGCAAAGATCAGCGAAAATCTCATAATGTTGTTCACAAAAAGTTGTAAGAAATCAGATCTCACCACGGCGGACCGAAGTCATGCCGAACGTAAATAACACAAAGGTTTCACTTCATGTTAATGTTGAGTTTAATACAAAAGTATCCTCAACGACTCGAACCGATGAATTTACGGTCGCACAGCTTGGGAAATTTACAGGTCGGCCATCAAAACGTAAACACTCGTCCGAAATCAGGCACTATCCCGCCACAAGTCATGCCGACGATCATGAAGAATTTAATTTCGGAGGGCATATACCCAACTCATGCCGACAGCATGCTATGCTCCACCTCAGTCTAAGAACCTATTTTCAGTCGGAGCACAGTCTCTTAGCGCGCTGGCACCCAGAGCAGTGACGTCACACTTCCACGTTTATAGAAGGTGGCACAACCAGCTCGAAGAACTCCTCAGCCTCGTCGCGCTGACACTGCGGTAACTGAGGCGTAGGACTAAGTCTGTAAAGATCAGTGAGACCCATTTACAAAGTCTTTTTTGGAGAGGCTACTGCAATTACGTGCCGTAAAAATGGGCTACAGTTCAACGGTTCAGTGCTTATCATACTCGAACTTATCTACAACTTTACCTGTATCATATAGCAGCGTTTTCGGGTAGTAAGCCTCGTCAAACGGGCGTGGCCGAGTCGGCCCACCCCAAGTGGATACCTCACGGCGGCCCCAATGGCGACGCGACCAGTGCGGACCACGGAGTGGATCTCTCGTTCGGTTCATCCATGCGAGCAATTCATCCAGCAATTGCTCCCGTTGAGGCGCCATCACCGGATCGTTGATTCGGTTCTGAAGTTCGAGAGGATCCGCCGATAGATCGTAAAGTTCATCCGTATCGAGCAAATTAATGACGAGTTTGTAGCGTCCATCGAATGCACACCGGATGGGTGCAAACGCGCCAAAGCCGTCGTGATCAATTTCAAACCGATTGAATTCGAGGAAGACGAAGTCGTTGGTGCGGTGGTAAGGGTCGCGCATTTGGGCCAGCATTGAGCGCCCTTGCAGGATTTCCGGAATCGGCAGTCCGAAATATTCGAGCAACGTTGGCACCAGATCGATATGCGATACCGGATCTTTCGATACCGCGCCTACTGGAGACATGCTTGGCCAACGCACGATGAACGGAATTCGGACAATCTCCTGATACATGCACGGTCCTTTTCCATAAAGACGATGGCCGCCAAACATATCACCGTGATCACTGGTGTGGATAACCAGAGCATCGGGCGTTTCCTCATTAATCGCCTCAATGACTCGGCCCACCTGAGAGTCGCAAAAACTATTGCAGGCAAAATGTTGCGGGTGTCGCAGGCAAGCGGTGTCACCGTCGCGAACGATCTGGCTCAGGTGGGAAGTTGTATGACCAGCCCATTCCTGCTGCGACCGAGGCTTTTCGGTCAGCGGATCATCCGCGTTGAGCACCGGAAAGAGGAAATCCTTGAACGAGCTGACATAGGGTTCGGGCGCAATGAAGGGGTGATGCGGTTCGTCAATCGACACGACCAATAGAAAATCTTTATCTCGATGGGCACGGATGAATTCCCGCGCTCGTTCGGCAATTCTCCACGCATGAGTAAAATCGGCTGTGATCCCGTTTTCCGCTACGTCCTTCGGGTCGAGCACTTGCCTAGATAGCGCCCGAGCTTCGTCATTTGGGAGGGAATCAAGGTAATTACGGCCGTCCATCCAGTAAGCCGGATCCCAGCCCGGAGGGCAGCGACCGTCACCAAAGTAGTCACTGCCGTCGAGATGCCACTTGCCGATGTATCCAGTGGCAAAGCCCCCATCGCGCAGCCGCTGACCCAGCGTCGGCAAATCGAGATGAGGCGCCATGTCGTTGCCCAGAACCCCGTTGCTATGAGGATACAGACCGGTGAACAGGGCCGAGCGTGCCGGTCCGCAAACCGGTGCACAGGTATAGGCGCCGTCGAACCGCACCCCCTCGGCAGCGAGTCGGTCTATATTCGGCGTGCCCAAAGCCAAATCCGGCCGGTAGCAACCGATGCAGTTCGCGCCTTGGGTATCGATAAGAAAGAGAACGGTCTGTCGTTTAGCCATGGAAAATTTTTCGGTGATAATCAGGAAAGTGTCCGCCGCCTCTTAATGTGCTTCTGGGTGCACACACACAGCGGAAGAAGTCGGGTGGAGTCACGTAACCGGAAAACCTAAGACGTTGCCGGGTCTCACTCATGACGGGCGTCAAGTCCGGACGATGGATGAGTTGTTTCGCGAAAGGACTGACGATACATCGTTGGTGTCCGTTGAGTGATCCGTTTAAAAAGGCGGCAGAAGTAAAAAGGGTCTTCATAGCCAACAAGGTGAGCTATGTTTTCAATTTTGGTATCGGTTCCAGCAAGATACTCACACGCTTTGGCGATTTTCTGTTGGTTAAAATAGCTACGCGGACTCTGGCCGGTGTGCTTACGGAACTGCTGCGTGAAATAGGCGTGCGACATGCCAGCAATCGCCGCCAATTCGTGAATGCTCACGTGGGTACCGAGGTTATTGCTCATCATCGTGAGAGTGCGCGCGATCCGAGTCGCGGTTGAATCCTGCGTAGCCGTGCGATGGCAGATCTGGCCGAATAGATCGCCAAGTAATTGGTGCATCGCCGAGGAAGCCTGCACGAGATTCTTGTAGGCACTACCCTCGTGGTAGATCCCGAGAATCTCCTCAAATTTTTCAACGAACCTGAGGTTCGATTGGACCGCGATGCAGATGTTTTTTCCGCCCGTGGTCAGGATATCGTAATACTGCTGGGCAACCGTGCCGTTGAAATGGATCCAATAGTAGGACCAAGGATTGTCCGCATCGGCTTGGTAGGCGTGAAACTCAAAAGGGCGAAGCAGCGCGAAGGTGCCGCGCGTAATCTTGTGCTTGCCTAGGCTAAAATCGAGTGTGCCCGCCCCATCGATGCAATAGAGCAAAGTGAACGCCCAGTCCCCATTGGCCCGAGAGACTTTTTGCCCTTTGGCCCGCGGGGAATAACCCAAGCGGCATGGCAAAAGGGCTGCAGTGAGGGGTTGCCGACTGGCCGATTCCACGACTTTGGTCGGCAACTTGAAAACACGTTCCCCCGGAAAGTCTTCACGGCCAAGAACGGAGACGAGCTTTCGGCCGTTAAAATTAAAAACCCGCGTCTTGTCG
>RGAX01000220.1 GCA_009919985.1 Opitutaceae bacterium | reverse complement strand
CGACGGCCGCCGCTTCATCTGTGATCAACGCATCGGAACGCGCGCGCGGCGTGAGCGAGCCGTCAGCTTGATAAGTGCGATCCGCAAACACCTCTTTTGCGACTCGCAAACCCCGAGCCTGACCGGCCCGCACCAACTCGCTTCCCGCCAATCCAAAAAGTATCAGGTTGGGATCACAGGTATAAACCGCCTCGGCGATCACCTCCGCCACGGCGCGATCCCGCGCCGCCATGTTATAAAGTGCGCCATGGGGTTTGACGTGACGCACCGGCCCCAGTTCGCGTAACGCCTCGATCTGCCCTGTGACCAAATCATGTAACGCACACGCCGTGAGTGCTTGTTCCACGCGGCCAAAATTTGTTCGATCCGCGAAGCTGGGATGCGCCCCCACGGCCACGCCGTGCGCCCGCGCCAAGGCTACCGTGGCGCGCATCGTCGCTTCATCGCCAGCGTGCGCACCGCAAGCGATGTTCGCTGAGGTGATAAGAGGCATCAGCGCAGCATCAGACCCAGCGCCCTCGCCGAGATCACAATTAAGATCAATGGAAACGTGCACGTTTAGCGAATTTTTTGGGCTAGGCCCTCCCTCAGCATCGCGAGCGCCTGCTCCCGCGCAAGCCACCGCTCTTGCGCTTGCTCAATCGCAACCACCCGAAAGCGTACCGCATCTCCCGGCCTCAACTGCGCCAACAAGGGTAAATCCACACTGATCACGTGTGCGAGTTGCGGATAACCGCCGATGGTTTGGGCGTCGGCCAGCAGCACAATCGGTTGTCCATCGGGCGGCACCTGCACAGTCCCCGGAGCGACAGCGGATGAAGGTAAATCACCACTAACTGTCCTTACGAGTGACGTTCCAGCCAACCGCATTCCCATGCGATCCGACTGCGGTGTTACCCTAAACTCCGTCTTCAACCACGTGTCGCCAAATTCGCTCGCATGCGCACCTGAAATCACCCGCACCGTGGGAGCAGCGCCGTAATTGGGCATCATACTCAAATCTATCGACCAACGCTCGGAGATTGCGCGGACCGCAGGGCCAAGCGGCAGGACATCACCCGCCCGCAGGGCCCGGCCTCAACTCCGGCAAACTCAGCGCCGGTGAGTGCGATCCATCCGTCGGATAAAAATTCGATCTCCGGCCCCAACAACGTGAGCTCCAGCACGGCGGCATTTTCCGCATTACCCACGAGCAAATTTGCCACGCGAGCAGCAAACGCATCCATCGCTCCACTCAACGGCACGCCCGCCGCCCGTTGTCCCACGCGCCCCAAATCCTGCACCGTCGTCCACATCCCCGCCTGAACTATGCGGAAAGCCCGAGCGGCCACATTCACGTTTTTTTCTTCAACCGTTCGCTCAATCGCATACTCGTCGAGCACTTCGTTTGCCGTCACATCACTCGCGTAGGACTGCGCCGCAACCGCTCGAAAACGCACGCGATCGCCGACGCGAAGCCACGAAGGCTCCGCGCGCGTGGCATCAAATAATTTTAAATCCGTCTGCCCGATAATCTGCCAACCACCCGGCGTTTCGATCGGGTACACCCCCGTCTGGGCGCCGCCGATACCGACCGCTCCTGCGGGCACCTTGGCCCTCGGCGTCGCCCGCCGTGGTGTCGCCAACTCTGTCGGTAAGCCGCTCAAATACGGAAACCCAGGCGCAAAACCGATCGCCTGCACGCGATACTCCGCCTGGCTGTGTCGCGCCACGACCTCAGCCTCCGTCAAACCCGTGTGCGCTGCCACCACCGCCAAATCCGTCCCCGCATCAGCCCCATAGCACACAGGAATTTCGACGCACCGACCTGAGTTATTTTCTGTTAAACGACCAGAGGCGCCCTGACCCGATCTACCCTCTAGGCCGAAGGGAGCGATCTGTTGTTTCAGGGTCTGGTAAGGGGAGTCTCCCGCTTTTTGATCGACGACTCGCAGCGGATCATAAAATACCGCGACACTCACATAAGCCGGCACTACATCCAGTACTCCTTTCACCTGTGCCTCGACAAGGGTACTCGTCCACGCTGACACCTGCGAGAGCACGTCCGCCTTCGAGTCTCCCGTAAACGTTACGACTAGGGCGGCATCACCCAGCGGCTCGATGGTCATGCATTGATTAAAGCCCATAAGACGCCCGACATAAAATCAAAAAAATTGCAACGATTCTGGCACGTCTACGTCACATTACCAGACTTGCGCCGCTCACGAGATGAACCACGTTAAATATTTCTTAATCATGTATCGCATGCGTGCCCTTCATTGCTGTCTTATGGCCGCGGCCACTTGGCTCGTGTTGAGTCAGGCATTGATGGCGCACCCTGGCACCGATGTGGCCATCGTCGATCTCACCGCACTGATTAATTCCTCCCCAGAGAGCGCAGAACTTCGCCTACGTCGGGCGAGTTGTTATCTCGAACATCAACGTTGGCCCGAAGCGGCAGCCGATATCGATCACGCGGCTACGCTCTCGCCCGATCACGCCGACCTAGCTCTAGCGCGAGCGGAGTATTTTCTCGCGCGCGATGAACCCCTCGCCGCCATCAATGCGCTCACATCACATCTCATTTCCCATCCCGCTGATCCCGCCGCCCGCATCCTCCGCGCTCGAGCGCGCGCACGAAATGGCGATAGCCTAGAAGCTCAAATCGATTTTCAACTCGCGCTACGCCACCTCTCGGAACCCAAACCCGAACTCTGGCTAGAGGCCAATGCCCTCATCCCCGAACCAGCCGCAGCCCTCGCTGATCTCGAGACTGGGCTGACCCGCCTCGGACCCGTACCCGCGCTCGAGGAACGCTCTCTCAAACTCGAACTCCAACTTGGACGTATCGAATCCGCCCTCCAACGCCTCACTCGCCTCGCCGCCCAAGCCGAACGGCCCGAAACCTACCACCACCGCCGAGGGGATATTTTATTTCAAGCCAACCGAGGCCCCGAAGCACGTATAGCTTACGCTGAGGCCCTCGCTGCCATTGACCGTCTACCTGACTGGCTACGCCGCAGCGAACGCACCCAACAACTCATCGCCCAACTCACTCCACTCGCAACCTCTCAACTTTAGTTTTCCATGAAATTGCCATCATTCCTGCTTTTGCTAGCACTTATGGTCGCCCCTGCTGCTAACGCCGCTACCTCCATTCTCCGCGGGCCCTACCTCCAACTCGCCACTCCGACCAGCATGGTCGTGCGCTGGCGCACGGATACCACCGAGCCTTCGAGTGTACGCTACGGTCTGGCGGCCAATCAACTTTCACTGACAGCCAAATCCGAAGGCATCGGCACTGAGCACGTTGTTCAACTCGCCAAGCTTCAACCGAACACCCGCTATTTTTACGCCCCCATTACCGGCAACGACAAACCCGCCAAACCTGGCGCTGAGGACGGCCCACCCTCGGCCCTCGTCAGCAGCTTTGTGACCCCGCCCCGCCCCGGGCCCGCGCAACCCACTCGTGTTTGGGTGCTCGGCGATCCGGGCACAAAAACTCCCGCGCAAATCGCCGTGCGCGACGCTTACTATAAATTCAATGGCACCCGTACCACCGACCTCTGGCTCATGCTCGGCGACAACGCCTACGCCGACGGCACCGATGCCGAATACCAGAAAGCTGTTTTTGAAATGTACCCCAGTATGCTGCGCACCGCTCCCCTCTGGCCCACGCTCGGCAACCACGACGGTCGAAGCGCCAACTCCCTGACCCAGTCCGGCGTCTACTACGATATTTTTAGCCTACCTACGATGGGGCAAGCGGGCGGGGTTCCCTCGGGCACCGAGGCTTATTATTCCTTCGATCACGCCAACATTCACTTCATCTGCCTGGATTCCAACGACAGCCCGCGCGACGCGGACGGCGCCATGGCGCAATGGCTCCGCGCCGACCTCGCCGCCACCACTCGCGATTGGATCGTCACCTTCTTCCATCATCCCACCTACACCAAAGGCACCCACGACTCCGACAAAGACACCGACTCTGGCGGCCGCATGAACGACATGCGGGCCAATCTTCTCCCCATTCTCGAAGCCGGCGGCGTAGATCTTATCCTCACTGGCCATTCCCACGACTACGAGCGATCTCACTTTATCGACGGACACTACGGTAAAAGCCAAACTTGGGAAAACCGTTACATCCTCCAAGCTCGCGACGGCCGACCCGAAGGCCAAGGCTCGTACACAAAACCTCGCGCCCGCACCCCGCACGCCGGCGAAATCTCAGTGGTCACCGGCAGCGCTGGCCATGCCAGCGCGACGCCCATCCCGCTCAACCACCCCGCCATGTGGATCTCCCTCAACGAAGCCGGCTCCTCCATCATCGATATCGACGGCCTCAAACTCAACTTCACCTTCCTCAACGAAACTGGTATCGTCCGTGATACGTTTACGATTGAAAAAAAATAA
>RGAX01000219.1 GCA_009919985.1 Opitutaceae bacterium | reverse complement strand
GCGGGCGCCATAATCCTTGCCTCAAGGCTAAGGAAAATGCCTATTATGTCCTAAGTGCGTCATCTTAAGCTTCAACCTTCACTCTCGGCTGAACGCCAAAAACCCTGATTTCGCGTGCCCTTGGATCGCATACTTATCGTCGATGACGACCCGATCATCGCCAAGCTGTTGGAGGAAATCTGCACACGGGCAAATCTCGGCTTTGAACACGCGCCTGATCTCACCACGGCTAACAGCCTGATTTTGCGGGAAACCTATGACTTGGTGTTCCTTGATGTGCGGCTGCCGGACGGCGATGGCCACCAGTTTCTGGAACGCCTGATGACCTTACCCGACCGGCCGATTGTCGTGATGGTGACCGGCGCAGGCACGATCGAAAGTGCCGTCTCCTGCATGCGCGCGGGGGCCTTCGACTACGTTGTAAAGCCCTTCAATTCCTCGCGGATCGAAGTCTTACTCAAGAAAGCCGACGCCTATAACCAACTCGTCAAAGTAAACCGCTACTTGAACGACCGCGGCGCCGGCGGGGACGAGTTCTTGGTCGGCGGCAGCCTCGCCATGCGCCGGCTGCGCTCGCACGTCGAACGCGTCGCGCCCACGGAAGCCACCGTACTTATCACTGGCGAACACGGCTCGGGCAAAGAAATGGTCGCCCGCGAGATTTTTCGCCTCTCCTCGCGCCGCCGGGAACCCTTTATTAAGGTCAATTGCGCGGCCTTATCCGAGACCTTGATCGAGAGTGAACTCTTTGGCCACGAACGGGGCGCCTTCACCGGCGCGACCGAGAAACGCGAAGGCCGCTTCGAACTCGCTAATCGCGGTACGCTGCTACTCGACGAAGTAAGCGAGATCCCGCCCAATTTGCAGGCGAAACTCCTGCGCGTACTCCAAGAGCGCGAATTCGAACGCGTCGGCGGTAGTAAGCCGATCAAAGTTAACGTGCGTATCCTCGCTACCTCCAACCGCGACCTTTTGCGCTACGTCGAACAAGGCAGTTTTCGCGCCGATTTGTACTATCGCCTCAACGTATTTCCAATCCACGTGCCGCCGCTGCGCGAACGTGGGGAAGAGATTCCGATGTTGGCCGAATCGTTCTTGCGCTTAAGTGCGCGCCGCAGCGGCATCCGCATCCTCGGCTTCTCGCCTCAGGCGATGCACGCGCTGCGCTCGTACCGCTGGCCAGGTAACGTGCGCGAACTCCAAAATACGATCGAGCGCGCGGTGATTCTTTCGGAAAACGACCGCCCGATTTCGGGCGCTGCTCTCGGCATCGAGTTGCCCGCTGGCGCCGTCGATGATGTCGTGGAATCCGATTGGCAGCCCCCGGCCTCGCCTGTGACCGGCCCAGATGCTCAGCCGCTGACGCCGCGCGTCGCGCCCGCATCACCACCGCCGCAGTCAGCGGCACCCGTATCGGCCCCGCCCTTACAGTCGCTCGCCGAGATGGAGAAACAGGCAATCTTGGCGGCCATGAAAGCCAAAGACGGTAACCGCGCGCAAGTCGTCGAGTTACTCGGAATTTCGATTCGGACCCTACGCAATAAATTGCAGGAGTACCGAGAGAGTGGCGATTTTTCGGACGAGTAAACGTCCCGCTTGGTTAGTCCCGACGAATTATTTTCGTTGCTCGCACAGATTGCACTTAAGCTTTCGATCCCGGCTCCGTTTTAAAAAGGAGCGGACAGTCGCTTACGACGCGCAAAAAAAAGAATTTAGCGGACTTCGGTCCGCTACCAACGCGAACTGCCCCGCGCTTCTTCGAAGGAAGCGCGGGGCCAGTTGCCTCAGCTAGAAGGAATCTAGGAATTTTGCTTTAGCTTTCGTCCTTGGGAGCCGTTGATACGTTATCACTATCTATTTTGTGGTCTAAGCTATGTCTCGTTTTCTCTCACTCCTCATTTTGCTTTTAGCGACGTGCCTCCTCGCGGTGGGCCCGGCGGCGAGCATGATCGCGGCCGAGAGTAATCGCTTCGGCCCCGCGGACTTTCCCGAGACTAATCCGCTCACGCCCAGCTCAGCTTCCATCGCCGCTGCGCCGCGAGCGGAGATCCCGCCCGTCATCGCGCCGGCGCCCGTTGCGCCGGAAACCAAGGCCGCCAAACCCGGCGTCATCGCGGGCATCATCCCAGCGATTCGCCGCATCTTTACTTTCAAACGCGGCAGTAACAACGCCGTGGAAACGCCGCCGGTGGTTCAATCCCCGCCCCAAGTTGTGGCCGATAAAACGAGTGCTCCGTCCTCTCAAGCCAACGTGAAAGTTGCACCCGCGCTTGCGGCCTTGCCTGCGCCCACGCCCGTCGCCCCGGCGCCGGCCCCAGTGCTCGCCGCTAAGCCGGCAGCCAAGTCCCCCGTCGAAACGCCCCAGGTGGAATCCGCCACCGCGGCCGTTTCTTCCAGCCGTTTTAATTGGCTCAAGCGCAACCGTGAACCCGCGGCCTCCGTGCCGGCATTGGTGGCCGGCGCGTTGCCGAGTTTGCGGGCGGAAGCGCGTCGGGGCCGAGCGCCCAATCTGCCTCGCCAGACGCGTTTGGACATGGATCAACGCATCGAGCGACTCGGCCCCGAGCTGGAACCGGTTTCGGGTTCCGAAGTACTCAGCGGGGTGAGTCTGTCCGCCGCGCCCATGGTCGCGGGGATCGAGGAAACGGTGCTCACGCTCGAAGCGGCCGCCGTGGTGCAAGCCAAGGCCGGGGGTGGCGTCGGCCCGGGCGGAATGGCGGGCAAAATTTCGCGGCGTTCGGATGAAATCAAATTGATCCCCAACGATGCGAAACAGCGCGAGCGCTTCCGCGAAGTGAGCGTCTTCTTTGATCCCCCGCCGCCGAAATCTTCTAAGCCGGCGGTGACGCCGACCAGTTCTGCGACCTATGAAACCAAGTAAGCGCATGTGGGCGCTAGGTGCGGGATGTTGCTTCGTTGGCGTTCTGGCCGTATCCGCCGCAGAAGCACCGCACGCCTCTCCGGCTCCGGCGCCTAGCACTACGGCGAAGGCTGAAACCTCCGCCACGGCGGCGGTGACGGAGGCGAGCCCTCACGCAGCGGCCGATGCCCCGACGGAGACTGCCCATACGCCGGTCGCCGAGCGTCCCGCAGCGGCGAAAGCCGAGGTTCAGCCCCCGGCTGCGCACGGCGCGGTACCAGCACCCGCATCGGCCAGTGGCTCGGAGCACGCGCCGACTAAGGCAGCTCCCGCGGCTCATGGTGCAGCCGCGGAGTCCGCGGCGGTCCACGACGATAATCCCAGCGCCAAATCCAAGGCGGCGGAGGCGCTCGCCAATCTCACGTTGGCTCGCTCCTTCCGGCGCAACCAGGATTGGGGTCAGGCGATCCCGTTGTACGAAGCGTATATTTTGGAGAATCCTAATTCGCCGGAATTGCCCAAGGCGTTGCTCGAACTCGGGCGCACTTATGCGCAAGCGGGGGCCAATGAGGCGGCTTTGAGCCGGTTTTATTCGGTGCTCGATATGGCAGTGAATCAGGAAGGCTCCTCGCTCGCGCAGGGGCGGGAAGTGGCGTACTCGGCGCAATACGAAATCGCGCAGACGCAGATGGCGCTCGGGCGGCACGCGCAAGCGGCGCGACTTTTCCGCGGCATGCGCAAGTTGCCGCTCATCGATGTGGATCGCGCCAATATCTACCTCTCCTGTGCGCGGGCATTGAAACTCTCGGGGGACAAGCCGGGCGCGGTGGAAGAATATCAGACCTTGTTACAGTCATTTTCGGATAGTCCCGTCGCACCGGAAGCGCGTTTTGAGTTGGCGGTGGTTTATGCCGAACTCGGACGGCGCGATGATGCCTTGCGGGAAGTGTTGTCGTTGTTTGAACGGCAAAAGAGCTCCGGCAGTTCCGATGAGACGTGGCGGTACTGGCAGCGCCGTGCGGGCAATCAGCTGGCCAATATGTTTTACAGTGCGGGCAATCTTCCCGAGGCGGCGGAGCTTTACGGCAAATTGCTGCAGTTGTCGGGTGACGCGCGCTGGCGTTGGCCGTTGCTTTATCAGGTCGGCTTGGTCGCCGAGCAGATGAAAGATTTCGCTAAGGCGAAGGTGACGTACACGGAGTTGGCCGCGGCCAAAGCCGAGGGGTTGAGCGCTGAAGTCGCAGAATTACCCAAATTGGCCCAGTGGCGGCTCGAGCACCTAAAATGGGCCGAGCGCATGGACGCGGAACTCAATAGCTTGAAGCCGAGCGCCTGAGTGTTCTAGCTGGCGCTTTATTCATGAAGCGCATCGAAGCTGTCGATACTCACCTCAAAATTTGCGAAGAATTGCACGCGTTGGTGATGGAGGAGAATCGTATCCTGCGGGAGGAGCAGCGACTCCCCGGAGCGGAGATCAGTACGCGCAAGGAAGGCTTGTTGCAGCGCCTCAACGAGAGTGTAGCAGCTTTGAAGACTGCGGATAAAGCAACCGGCGGTGGCCCGCGCTTAGCCTTGGCGCGGGAGCGCTCGATGCAGATTTTGCGG
>RGAX01000218.1 GCA_009919985.1 Opitutaceae bacterium | reverse complement strand
GCATCGTGCCGGTCCCGCTCAGCAGGCGCTCTTGGCCGCGATCGAAGATATTAATCGGCTGGATGAGGTTCGCGTTGTAGCCGGCGAGGTTGGGGTTCGCGAGGAATTGGGCGTAGGTCAGATCGGGAAAAGTGAAATACTTTCCGCTGGCCGCCGCATTAGAGATCGCGGTGTTGGTGAGGTTCGCGCCGCTGAGACCGCCGTAATTTTGGGAAGTGATGTAGGTGTAGCTCCAATCGTACTGTTGCTGCCAACCGTGGCCCAGCAGGAGGCGGTGTTGGATGGGCCCGGTGGCGAGATTCCAGACGAATTCATTGCGGAGGCGGTAATTGAGTGTTTTGCGCGGCAAGAATCGGAGCACTCGGGGCATGAGCACGGTATCACGCAGAATCGTGATGCCATCCGAGAGCGACTGCGTCTCGCGGTTATTTTGATCTTTGCTCTCGTATTGGAATTGGGAGCGGAACTGGAGGTTGTCGGTGAAGGCGTGGCGAACGTCCGTAGAGCCGACGCGGCGGGTGTTGCGGCGATAGTCCTCGGGAATCATCCATGCGATGCGGCGGGGTGTTTTACGATACTGGCCGTCGCCCGTGACCATGCCCTTGGGGTCGCCGGCGTGAACCGGGGTTTCCCAGCTCGCTTGGTTTTCACGCCAGTCAAAGAAGTATTCGAAGGTGACTTTGGTGCGTGGGCTAATTTGCCACGCGAGGCTGGGCGCGAGGGCTTGCTCGAGTTTGCGTTGGCCAAACCAGGTCACGCCGCGCTCAAGAATGCCATTAAGACGGAAGGATAATTTTTGGCCTAAAACGGTAAAGGCGCCAAAATTACGATCCGCTTCGGCGCGGAGCGAATGACCGTCACTCATAATCACCCGCGCGCTAGTGAAAGGTTTGGCCTGAGGTTGCTTGGTGATCCGATTATAGGTCGCCCCGTAACCGCCGGAGCCATACAGCACGGCCGCGGGGCCGCGGATGATTTCCACGCGTTCTATATTAGAGAGGGGCTGGGAGCCGAAACCGCTCGTCTGCGCGAAACCGTTGAGGAAGTTGGAGCCGACGCTCGATGAGCCGCGCGCGAGGAAGCCGTCGTTTTCCGAGGTTTTCACTGATGAGGCGTCGTAGGCGAGCAGTTGCGAGGTGTCGGTGGCGAGCAGGTCTTCAATGAACTGTTGGTTAAACACCGTCACGTTCATCGGAATATTTTCGATGGGCGTGTTCATGCGTGTGACCTCGGCGGCGTTGGCTGATTGGTAGCCAATGTCGCTCGAGGTGGTGACCTCGAATACTGAAAGCTTAATGGCTTCACCCTCGGCCCGAGCGGGATCGGCTTTGGGGGCGGTTTGAGCGTAGGCAGAGGCTCCGAGGATCAGTCCCGATAGAAGTAAGCGAGTTGACGTAGACATAGTAGGGTTAGGTTGGGTGCACCGCAGGATTGGGGGTTGGGGAATAACCACCCGCAGGCGATCAGTCGATCTACTGTATAAGGCTTGGTTTCGTCGCGCGGCTCAAAGTTAAACTACCGGTACTTTTTTTCAGCCAATCGCAGACATTGCGGAAATTAGCCGCCCGGTCGCATGGTTTTTGGGCACAAAAAAGCCCGTTGGGGGGCAACGGGCAGAGGGCAGGGCAGGGGGCTAGGGTCGGACCTTAGCTCTTCGCTAAGGCGAGGAATTTTAGAATATTTTGGCCCTGTTCGGCGGTGACTCCGGTGTCTTTGTAGACGACTTTTCCGCCTTTGATTAGGTAGGCTTCGCGGCTGGCGAACATGACGGCGGATTGGCCGAAGGCTTTGAGGACTTTTTTATCGCTGTCGGCGAGCAGGGTGAAGGGGAAATTGTATTTTTCCTTAAACGCTTTTTGCGCAGCGACGTTGTCGGTGCTTACCCCGATGATGGCTACGCCCTTTGCGGCCAGATCGGTGTTAGCGTCGCGTAGTGAGCAGCCCTGTTTGGTGCAACCGGGGGTGTCGGCTTTCGGGTAGAAATAAACCAGGGTGTAGGTGTTTTTGGCATACACATCACTGAGGTTGAGCGTGGTGCCCGCGTCGGTGGTGGCCGAGATGAGCGGAGCGGCGTCGCCGACATTGAGCGGAGCGGCGGAAGCGGCGGAGGTGAACAAGGCGAGGATGGAGGAGAGCACGAGGAGGGGGCGAAGTTTCATGGCAATTTGATACGTAGCGAGGGCGCGCTTGGATGCAAGCGATCGGCGCGGTTTAGTGTAGGGGGTTCGCGTGGGCGGCGCGCCGCAAAGACCTCGACACGGTTTGAGGGACGGGCATTTTTGGTGGCGGTCTTTCTTTTTTTAACCCTGTTAGTATTTTTTCTTCTATGAGCATTGCCCTCGGTATCAATTCCTGGGTCTGGACCTCGCCGATGAGCGATGCCTCGGCCGAACTTATTTATCGCGCCAAGGCCATGGGCTTCGACGCGTTTGAGGTCGCGGTCGAGGATCCGGCGCATTTTGCGGCCGATGGCGCGGTGACGCGCGCTTTGCGCGAGACCGGTTTGAAGCCAATCGTGTGCGGAGCGTTTGGCCCGACGCGCGATCTCACGCACGAGGATGAACGTTTTCGCCGCGAGAGTATTACCTACATTCGTGGGGCGCTTGCGCTTGCGCAGGCCTGGGGCAGCACCGTGCTCGCGGGTCCGGTGTATTCCGCCGTGGGCAAGCGTCGGCAATTACCTGATGCGCAGCGTAAAATCGAGTGGCAGCGCGCCGTCGTGGGTTTGCGTGAGGCGGGCAAAATCGCCGCCGATGCCGGGGTGACGCTCGCGATTGAGCCGCTTAATCGTTTTGAAACTGATTTGGTCAACACCTCTGCTCAGGCGGTGCGGTTGGTGGACGAAGTCGGTTCGTCGGCAGTGAAGATCCACCTGGATACCTTTCACATGCACATTGAGGAAAAATCGTTGCTGGAGGCGATTCGCCTCGCTGGTCCGCGGCTCGCGCATGTGCACGGCTGTGAAAATGACCGCGGTGCGCCGGGCACAGGCCTGGTCGCTTGGGCGCAAGTTGCGCAAGGTTTGCGCGAGATTGGCTACAGCGGTGCGGTGGTGATCGAGTCGTTTACGCCGGAATGCAAAGCGATCGCGGATGCGGCGGCGATTTGGCGGCCTTTGGCGGCCTCGCAAGATGCGTTGGCCAGTGAGGGCCTGAAATTCCTCCGCGGCTTGCTGGGTTAAAATCCCTTTTTCGGGCTCGTGGGCGCTCGCCCACGGTCTGCCGGGGGCCCCCGCGAAGGAGATTTTCGGAACTTGCGCCCGAGGCCTCGGGACTAAAAACTCACTCTTCACGCATTTCAGCCCGCCGCGCTCGCAGGCGAATCTTACGGTTCGTCTTGCCCGCGGCTGTCTGCGCCGCGCCTGACCCACCTGCTGACTTTCTCAGTTTTTACCGTTCAAACGTTTTCTTCCATGCTGCCCTCATCGTTTTTCCGCTCCGGCGCCCGCGCGCTCGTCTGCACGAGTGTGCTTTTGTTTGCCAGCGCCGCCACGGCCCTGTTTGGCCAGAGCATCTCGCCCAACGACGGTTATGATCCCAACGTCAATGGCGCCATCCTGGTCGCTACCGCTCAGCGCGATGGCAAAGTCATCGTCGGCGGCACGTTCACTACCGTTCAACCTAATGGCGCCTCCGATAAAATCGACCGCAACTATGTTGCCCGTTTCAACACGGACGGCTCCCTCGATCTTAATTTTAACCCTAACGCTAACGACCAAATCACCGCCATTGCGCTCCAGTCCGATGGCAAGGTTTTGATCGGTGGCCTCTTCTCCACGCTTCAACCCAATAACGCGACCACGGCCACTACGCGTAATCGTTTGGCCCGTCTCAACGCTGACGGCTCCCTCGACCCCGCGTTTAATCCCAACGTTACCGGTAGCCTCGCCCCTCAAGTCACCTCCATTGTCGTCCAAGCTGACGGCAAAATCGTGATCGGCGGTACCTTCCGCACCGTTGGCACCACGGTTCGCAACTACCTCGCGCGCCTCAACGCCGACGGTTCCCTCGACGCCACCTACAACCCCAGCCCCAATGCCGCCGTGCTCAGTCTCGCCCTGCAAGGCGACGGTAAAATCATCGCCGGTGGCTCCTTCACCGCGCTCAACCCTGAAGGCGGCGTCTCCACGGTTCGCTCCCACCTTGTTCGCCTCAATGTTAATGGTTACCCTGACTCCGAGTTCGACCCCAAGCCCAACGCTTCCGTCAATGCTGTCGTAGTTCAAGTCGACGGCAAGATCGTCATTGGCGGTACCTTTAGCACCGTTCAACCCATCGGCGACAGCGCTGTTTCCACTCGTAGTCGACTCGCCCGGATCAACGCCGATGGGACCCTCGATGGCTCTTTCAATCCCAACGCCAACGGTAATGTTTATAGCCTGCTGGTCCAGACTGACGGCTCGCTCATCGTCGGCGGCGCCTTCACGGTTCTACGCCCTAACAACGACGCGGCCCCCTCGCCCCGCCCCTAC